>WBUR01000021.1 GCA_008933615.1 bacterium
CGGAAAATGATTTTACTTCACCGGAGATTACATTCTTGCCTTTGCCCGGTTCATGCCCAAAGGCATTCACGGCGCCGATAAAAAGATTATTGGAAATATTATCCAGATGGCCTCGGTACTTGAGCCACGGGCCCGCGGGGGAAATATGATCAGTCGTACATTTGCCTTTTGCTTTCATAAGCAAAGGTACATCAATAATATCTTTTCCATCCCAGGAGGTGAAAGGCGCGAGCAGTTGCAGGCGATTACTTGTAGGATCAACGGCTACCTTAACTTGTGAACCATCTTTTGCCGGGGCGAGATATCCATTCTCACCTGTAATAAATCCGTTTTTGGGTAATTCATCTCCTGACGGTGCATTCAGACGAACTTGCTCGCCTTGTGAATTGGTCAGAAAATCCCTCAACGGGTTGAATGTGAGCCTGCCCGACAAAGCAAGCGCTGTTACGATCTCAGGACTCGCAACGAAGGAATGAGTTGCAGAATTGCCGTCATTTCGTTTTGCGAAATTTCGATTATAGGAGGACACGATCGTGTTTTTCTCCCCGTCTTGGACATCGTGACGTTTCCATTGGCCGATGCATGGCCCGCAGGCGTTGGCTAGAACTTTCCCGCCTATCTTTGTCAAATCAGAAAGTTGCCCGTCGCGTTCGATCGTGGCGCGAATTTGTTCCGACCCCGGTGTGATCACAAATTCCGCTTTTGCCATAACGCCTTTCGCGGACGCTAATCGCGCGATGCTGGCGGAACGCTCGATGTCTTCGTAAGAAGAGTTGGTGCAGCTTCCGATGAGCGCAACTTTTATTTCTTCCGGATATCCGTTGTCTGAAACTGCTTTTGCTAATTGCGAGATAGGCCACGCTTTGTCGGGTGTGAACGGCCCATTCACATGCGGCTCCAATTCGTCTAAATTGATTTCAATGATCTCATCGTAATATTTTTCTGGATTTGCAAAAACTTCAGGGTCCGCAATCAACAAATCAGCATATTCGTCACACAGTTTTGCTAATGATTCTCGTTCCGTAATTTTTAAATACGCTGCCATCCGGCTATCGTACGGAAATACCGACGTCGTCGCGCCAATTTCCGCGCCCATATTGCATATCGTTCCTTTGCCTGTGCAGCTAATCGACTCCGTGCCCGGCCCGAAATATTCGATAATTTTACCGGTGCCGCCTTTCACCGTAAGAATACCGGCTAATTTTAGAATAACGTCTTTCGGTGAAGTCCAGCCGTTAAGTTTTCCGGTCAACTTAACGCCGGTAATCCCCGGCCATTTCAGTTCCCACGGCAATCCCGCCATGACATCCACCGCATCCGCTCCGCCAACGCCGATCGCCAACATGCCGAGTCCTCCCGCATTGGGTGTGTGCGAATCCGTTCCGATCATGAGACCGCCAGGAAATGCGTAGTTCTCAAGAACAACCTGGTGAATAATACCCGCACCCGGTTTCCAAAAGCCGATTCCGTATTTATTCGACACGCTTGCTAAAAAATCATAAACTTCTTTATTATCCGTTTTTGCCTTTGACAGATCGTCTTCTGCCCCAACTTCGGCCTGAATTAAGTGATCGCAGTGAACAGTGGACGGTACGGCAACCCTTGAGCGCCCGGAAGACATAAATTGAAGTAATGCCATCTGCGCAGTCGCATCCTGCATCGCAACGCGGTCGGGGGAGAGATCTGTATAAGTTCTTAGTCTTTCAGGAGCCGTTTTAGGCGGTTCCGTAAAATGCGAGACGAGAATTTTCTCTGTTAACGTGAGCGGCCTTCCGAAAAGTTGTCGCGCTTTTTCCTGTTTTACTTTCAGGTTTTTATAAACATTTTTTATCATATCGAGATCAAACATTTTCGTAACTCCTTATGTGAATCGTTGATGATCGTAAGATTGTTTCAACGCGAGGAAGTTAGTCAATTATCTCTTTTTTATCAAGCATATATTGGTATAGATCTTCACTCTTATGCGGAGTCGGTGCGTGTTAACAATAAAAAAGTCTCCGCTTTTGGCGGAGACTTTTCGTTAAGTCCTATTTTCAATCTAATGGCTATCGGTGTGCAATTGGATCTGCAGGAGCTGCCGGATCACTGACGGCTGTTCCGTCGCTCGTGATATTTCCTAAAAGCAATATCCCGCAAACATGAGGCGTTGCCATTGAGGTTCCGCTGATGGTATTCGTGCCGCCGTTTTTCCACAGAGACAAAATGCTTACGCCCGGTGCAGCATAATCTACCGGTGGATTGCCGTAATTGGAGAAAGACGCAAAAACATCGCTGGAATTAACAGCCGAAACTGTATATATGTTTGCACCGTTCACGCGAGCAGGAGAATGATTGTTGGCATTATCGCTTTCGTTACCTGCGGCAAGTGCAAATTTGACCTTGGAAGAGGCTGCCAGAACGGCATTGTCAAGCGTTGTAGAAACACCGCCGCCCAAACTCATGTTGGCAGTTTCCCCTGTCACACCCTTGCTTGCCACATAGTTTACTCCGGCAATGACCCCTGATGTCGTTCCGCTTCCGCGACGATCAAGTACTCGAACCGATACAACCGTTGCGCCGGCAGCGACACCAACAACATTTATTGTATTGCTTTTTGCAGCAACTGTTCCCGCAACATGGGTCCCGTGTCCGTTCTGATCATCCGGATTGGTTGATTGGTTACCGCTCAGGAAACTTTTGCTGTTGGCCAGATCAACGGTGAGATCCGGGTGGTCAAGATCAATACCTGTGTCTATGATCCATGCGCGTTTGCCGACCCCGTTACCGGAACCGCCGACACGAGTAATTCCCCAAGGAGTCGATTGTGCTAAAGACTTCTGAACATGGACTTCCTGAATGTAGGGTATCAGTTTCACGACCTGATCTTGTTCGACATAACTCACTCGGGAATCATTCCGTAATGCTTCAAGTTTTTCAGCGGGAACTTTGGCGGAAAATCCATTTAACGCCGTTTCATAAACAAACTCTGTCTCTAAGTTATACAAACTTGCCATTTCTGTCGCCATTTGCGCACTGGACTTCGCAAGAGCGGGTTTAAGAACAACTATATATTGGCCTTCAATGGGCGTGCCGGCCGGTGATGCCGCTATGAAGTCCTCCAATTGAACGTCTTCTTTCGTATTGTTGTCGCACCCAATCAGGGCAACTAAACAAACGACAGTAAAAAGTGCGGCGGCATTGCGCCAAAGTTTAGAAATGTGCATAATCCTCTCCTCCTCTAGTTTAGAAAATAAGTTAATTAAGTGAATTACAAAAAAACGATAAAATTACAATTGGGCTATAACGTATCGAAAAGTTGTAATTTGAGAAATCCGTATCCCTACGGATTTATTCGAAAATGATATGACTAATTCGATCTTACAAAACCGGGTGTGATTCTTAGACAAGAACTTTAGACAAGATATGATTACGTAAAAGACAGACGCTTATTTTATGATGATCAGTATAAGATTATTATTACGCTCTGTCAAGAGGTTTGTCATTTTTGTAATATAACTATTAGATTCGAATCTTATTTGAAATACGCCTTTAAAAAGATATTTTGTTTTACAATGAAAAATTGAATGCAAAATGAATAACCTATTACTCCATAACGGAAAATTTTACACCGGCGACAAAACCATACCGGAATGCGAGGCCGTTGCTGTTTTGGAAGACAAAATTATCGCCGTCGGTTCTTCCGAAGATTTGTTGAGGGAATTTTACCGTTTCGAGAGAATCGATCTAAACGGAAAACGCGTTTTACCTGCTTTTACGGATGCGCATACTCATTTTTTAGCGTATTGCCTGAAACAAGATCAGATAGATCTCAACGGAATAAATTCTCTGGAACAATGCTTACAGATCATTCAAAAAAGAACTGAAACAACACCTAAAGGCCAATGGATCAAAGGCAGTGGATGGAATCATAACTTATGGAATCCGGTTACATATCCGACCCGGTTCGATCTTGATAAAATTTCGCCGAGCCATCCGGTTTGCCTCGAAGCGCGCGACGCGCATACGTCCTGGGTAAATTCCGTAGCGTTAAAGTTAGCCGGTATAACTTCCTCAACAGCGTTTGATTCGACCGGCGAAATTGTCAAAGACATCCGGGCTGAACCCACCGGTATTATCAAAGAAGAAGCGCGCAGATTGATTTGGGATGTGATGGGTGAAGAGTCTGTCGAGGAACGTGTCGTTGCGCTGAAAAGTGGGATGAAGCTCGCTTATCAAAACGGATTGGGCGGCGTGCACTGCATGGAAACGATTAAAGATTTTGAGGCGTATCAGATTTTACAGGCGCGAAACGAATTGAAACTTCGCGTTAATTTTTATTTTCCAATCCGTTATTTGAATCATGTCATTGATCTGGGATTGAAAAGCGGGTTCGGTGATGAATGGGTTCGTTTTGGCGGGATGAAAATCTTCTTAGATGGAACGCTTGGTTCGCAAACCGCCCACATGATCGCTCCATTTGATCACGTTTTTCCTAAGACGTGGGGAACAGAGATTATTGATCAAGATAAGGTCAATGAGCTTGTTTTGAATGCAGCGCGTCACGATATAGCTTGTGCGATTCACGCTATCGGCGACATGGCAAACCGGAAAGCTTTGAATGCATATGAATATCAAAAAAGTTTGTTGCCGGAAAAAAACCTTCGCCAGCGAATCGAGCACTGCCAGCTCATTCATCCGGATGATCTTGCGCGATTTGGAAAACTAGGCGTTATAGCATCAATGCAGCCCGTGCATATTCCTGAGGACATTGATGCCGCTAATAAATATTGGGGTCAGCGGGCGCAATGGGCGTATCCGTTTCGTTCATTATTAAATTCCGGAGCTGTTATCGCCATGGGTTCCGATATGCCGATAGAAACGTGTAATGTCTTTAAAGGAATTCATGCTGCGTTGAGACGGGTAAAACAAAATGAAATAAAGCCCTGGTTTACGGAACAAATATTGAACCTCCATGAAATAATCTATGCCTATACGATGGGCGCCGCTTTCGCATCGGGTGAGGAAAAAATAAAAGGTTCGATATCCCGTGGCAAATTTGCGGATATGATGGTTTTGTCAGATGATATTTTTACTTGCGTACCGGATGATATTCCAAACATCTCAGTGCAAAAAATGATTGTTGGCGGTGAAATGGTTTTTGAAGCCTAAAAGAAATCAATTTCGCCGCAAATAGCGCAAGGGAAAATCCAAAACTGAAAAGTGTTTCGACAATTTTATTCTTCGTTTTTAGTTTCATTAGGAACAATATAATTATACAGGAATATTTTGGTCTTTTGCAAGTTTGATGATTAAGAATAAATAAGGATATGATATGAAAAACAATGTGTTAAAAGTAACGATTCCGGTTTTTTTGATAGTTTTAATCATCGTTGCCGTCGGTTTTCGCTCTGCTTCACAGTTAACTTGGTATGGTTTTGATGAAGGCCTTCAAAAAGCGAAGAATGAGAACAAGCAGGTTCTAATCGACATCTACACCGACTGGTGCGGCTGGTGCAAGGTCATGGACGAAAAAACGTACACTGATTCTCGGATTGTACAGTACCTTAACTCAAAATTCGTGTTGATCAAACTTAACCCGGAAAAAGACGGCCCTGTAATGTTCAACGGCAAAACATACAATGCCGACCATTTCGCGCAAGGTATCGGCGTCAATGGTTATCCCGCTACGGCTTTTTTTGAATCCGACGCAAAATTGATCACACTCGTTCCCGGTTATCTGAAAGCCGATGAATTTTTACCTATTCTGGAATACATCGGCGAAAAAAGATACAACGACATCGGCTTCGATGACTTTATTAAACAAAGAGAAAAAAATTAATCAGCAGGACGGATAATATTCGTCTTTTTTTGCCTTTCATGGGTTTGCTTTTGACTTTGTTTTGATTATTTTGGCTTGAATGTAATCGAAACTTGCAGACTCATCTTCCGTCGTATTCTTCATCCGGTTTTATCTGCATGCATTAACGCTGTCTGCGGGAAAGACATTAAAACTAAGTGGCGCCTTCATGTTCACAAAAAAAATGTTCACCGTTCTCGCATGGGAGTTCATTCAAAAGGTAAAATCAAAAGGTTTTATTTTTTCGATGATATTCATGCCGGTGGTGATCATAGGGTTCACCCTTATTCCGACGTATTTCGCCGATCAGGAACCGGAACGAGCGCTCAATATAGCCATCGCAGATCAAACGGGTTTTGCCACAGATGAACTATCATTCAAATTAGAAACCCAATTCCCCCTCCAAAACGGTAGAAGTCCCGTTAATTTCGTACCTCTTCCCTACACAACGGCCGACAGTGTTTTAATCACCGGCAAGCACTTAATTCATAAAGGCATCGTGGATGGGTTCCTCGTCGTTGATGATGAAGCCATTCGACAGAAACAAGTTCGATACTTTGTTAAAGGAGCGGGCAACAACAGAACATTTCAAAACCTCGAGCGGTGTATAAACAACGTCATCATTGAACATCATGCAAAACAACTTAATTTGTCGCCTCTTCAAATTCAAAGTATCACACAAACTATTAACGTTAAAATGATCCTTATCGGATCGGAAGATACGGAACTTATACAAAAATATTTGGCCGGAATAATACTGGTTATGATGTTGTTCTTTGCTATTTTCAATTCCGGCGGCTCCTTCATGCGCGGCATCAGTGAAGAAAAAAACAATCGTGTTATAGAAATTCTGATCTCGTCCATTTCACCTAGGGAACTTATGACCGGCAAGATCTTGGGATTAGGCTGTGTCGGATTAACTCAGATCTTTGTATGGGGATTATTAGGCGCACTTTTTGGACGGGAAGCGTTGGGCTTTTTAACGCCTTTCCTGCTTTTTTGTTTTGCTGCTTATTTTGTTTTAGGATATTTATTGTTTGCAGGAATTTTTTCGATTGTCGGTTCCGTTTTATCATCGGAACATGATATACAACCCGTTCAAGCCGTTCTTTCAATGATTGGTATTCTTCCGATAGCGCTTGCCATCCTGGTTCTGCAAAACCCCGATTCGGTTCTTGTTACCATTCTTTCGTATATTCCGTTGCTGACACCAACGCTAATGATTTTACGGCTAGTTATTTCCGAGCCTTCCTTGATACAGGTTATCGGAACCATGATCGTTCTCTTATTATCATTACTTTTTATGCTAAAACTCGCAAGCAAGATATTCCATGTCTCTTTGCTCATGCATGGTAAAAGACCAACATTAAATGAGGTTATTAGATGGGCGCGGGCATGAAGAATGAGCGTGGCACGGTGACCTTGACTATCAAAAATATGGTGTGTAATCGGTGCGTGCGGGTGGTGCGGGAGGAACTGGAAAAACTGGGGTTGGATGTTCGAAGTGTTATCCTTGGTGAGGCTACTGTGGCGTCAGGCCATGTTCAAATTGACATGAACAGAATAAAGGGCGTGTTAAACTCAAACGGCTTTGATATTGTGGATGACCGGAAAGCCAAAACGGTGGAAAAAATTAAAAACGCTATTATTCGTCTCATACACCACAATGAGAATCTGGAAGCGTTTGAAATGAGCTATTCAGAATATATCGCGGGAGAAGTTCATGCGGATTATCATCAAGTCAGCGCTTTGTTTTCTTCTATTGAAGGCATTACTATTGAAAAATATATTATCCTGCAAAAAATCGAACGTGTAAAGGAACTTCTAAAATACGGTGAGCTGACATTGAGTGAAATATCGTATCAGATGGGTTATAGCAGCGTTGCCTACCTGTCAAACCAATTCAAAAAAGTAACCGGCTTTACACCGAGCGCTTTCAAAAGCATGACCACGTCTTCCAGGCAGTCTATTGACCTGATCAAAAAAACATAGTTCCCTTTCATTGCAACCTTTAGATCAGACGATCTGAATAAATTACAACATTTTCTCCTAATTTTGTAACGTCTCCGTAGGCATTTGTTATTATATTTCGTGCTTATCGGGTTGGCTCACAAATGGAAGAGAGCCCTTCAGTCTGAGCGAAGTCGAAGACTGATTTTACTAAACTTGGTCATGGTTCGACAAGCCTGTCCTGAGCCCTGCCGAAGGGCTCACCATGACGTATGTGAGTAAACCCGACAAGCACATTATATTTTCTTAAACAAACAAATTAACTTATGGAGGTAACAAAAATGCAACTGACCTCTCCTGCTATTAATCAACCATCATTAAACCGAACGGCATTCAGTGCAACAGTCCATTGTCTGACAGGTTGTGCTATCGGGGAAATTCTCGGAATGTTTGTTGGTATTTCGTTGAGCTGGGGGAATTGGGCTACGATCGCGTTATCCGTAACGCTGGCCTTTGTGTTTGGCTATACACTGACTCTAATCTCTGTTTTACGCGCAAATGTCGATTTTCAGTCCGCCCTTGGATTGGTTTTTGCCTCTGACACTATCTCAATTGCAGTCATGGAAGTTATTGATAACGCGATTATGTTGATGATTCCCGGGGCAATGAATTCAAGCCTTACCGATCCGATATTCTGGAGCAGTATGACTCTATCATTGCTTCTGGCGGGGCTAGTTGCATTCCCTGTCAATCGCCTATTGATTTCACGAAATCGCGGACATGCAGTGGTGCATAATCATCATAAATCCACTAATGATACATCCGCTGTGCATGTTATGAGAGCTGGTACAAGAGCCCCTGAACAAATGAATCATTCGCATCACTGATTCAAATGATTTGAGTTTTGATTCTATTTTGTATATTACTTGCGATTTATACATAACACAAACAAAGAAAATGAACAGTCATAAAATACAACTTCCCGTATTGAATTCGCCAATAGCTGATAAAAAAGCTGATTCAAAAAAAAATAATGATGATAGCCACTCGATCAAAAACACTTTTCCCGTCCGCGGAATGACCTGCGCCGGATGCGCGTCGAGCGTGGAATCGATGCTAAGTTCTCAGAATGGTGTCATTGATGCAAACGTCAATTTTGCCAACAATACCGTTCTGGTACAATATCTGCCGGGCAAAATTTCCTTCCCGGATATGCAAAAAGCGATTAAGAGCATCGGATACGAATTGATAGATAATTTTGAGAAAGAAAATATCGAAAACCGAAATGAAAGAGACTTTCGCGTTCTAAAAATAAAAACATTATTCGCAGTTGCGTTTGCAATACCAACCGCGATTATTAGTATGTTTTTTCACACGAGCCTACCGTATGCGAATGGGATTATGTTCATTTTGACCATACCTGTGATGATTTGGTCGGGTCAATCTTTTTTTGTGAATGCCTACAAACAGGCTAAACATCGTACCTCCAACATGGACACGCTCGTCGCGCTGAGCACGGGAATTGCGTTTCTTTTCAGCGCGTTTAATACCATTTATCCGGAATTTTTTATTAGCCGAGGTTTAGAGCCGCATGTCTATTTTGAATCCGCCGCAGTGATCATCGCAATGATACTTTTCGGAAAAACGCTGGAAGAAGGCGCCAAGAGTCGAACCTCAACGGCTATCAAAAAATTGATGGGATTGCAACCGAAAACACTCCGCGTTATACGAGATTCACAGGAATTTGAAGTTTCAATCGCAGATGTCCAAATCGGCGAAATTATCGTGATCCGCCCGGGTGAAAAAATTCCGGTCGACGGTAAAATTATTCTTGGCTCGTCTTTTGTTGATGAAAGTATGATCAGCGGAGAACCGATTCCTGTTGAAAAGAATATCGCTTCTTTCGTTTATGCCGGAACTATTAACCAAAAAAGCAGTTTTCAGATCCGCGCGGAAAAAGTTGGCAGCGATACCATGCTTGCTCAAATTATCAAAATGGTTCAGGAAGCGCAAGGCAGTAAAGCGCCGATCCAAAAGCTGGTGGACAAAATTGCCGGCGTTTTTGTTCCGGTTGTGATCGTTACCTCTCTTATAGCTTTTTTCATCTGGTATTTTGTCGGTCCGGAGCCCGCTTTCACTCGCGGCATGCTTGCAATGATCACGGTTTTGATCATTGCCTGCCCTTGCGCTTTAGGGCTTGCAACACCCACTGCGATAATGGTTGGGGTCGGTAAAGGCGCTGAAAATGGCATTCTCATCAAGGATGCGGAGAGTCTTGAGCTCGCGTATAAGGTCACTGCGATCGTTTTGGACAAGACCGGAACTATCACCAAGGGTGAAGCAGTAGTAACTGATATTGTTTGGGGGGATTCGATCAACAACAAGCTGCATGAATCTATTTTATTGAGCCTGGAAAAGCATTCCGAACACCCCCTCGCTGAAGCAGTGGTGAAGAAATTACAAGAACAAAATGTACAACATGTTTTGATAACTGAATTCAGGTCAATAACCGGTATAGGTGTTAGAGGGAAATTTGAAGGAAATGAATTTTTTGTTGGCAGTGAAAAGTCGGTTGAGGAATCCCGTATCAAAATATCTGAATTGTTAATCCGTCGTGCGGACGAATTTAAATCCGCCGGGAAAACCGTAGTCTATTTTTCAAACGAGAAAAAGGTGTTAGCAATTCTAGCCGTCGCCGACGTGATCAAGGACACCTCCAAAAAGGCAATTGACGATCTTAAGAATATCGGACTTGACGTTTATATGATTACCGGAGATCATGAAAAAACAGCCTCCGCGATTGCCAAGGATGCCGGTATTGATCGCTATTTCGCGGAAGTATTGCCTTTTGAAAAAGCTACCCGTGTTCGTGAATTGCAAGCACAGGGTAAAATTGTCGCGATGGTCGGCGATGGAATCAACGACTCCGAGGCGCTCGCGCAGGCTGATGTGAGTATTGCGATGGGCAAAGGAACAGATATCGCGATGGACGTTGCAAAAATTACGCTGATGAAATCAGACCTGGAGCACATTCTCGGCGCGATCAAATTATCAAAGGCGACTGTGGCTACGATTCGTCAAAATTTGTTTTGGGCTTTTATTTATAATCTTATCGGAATTCCGATTGCCGCCGGTGTTCTGTATCCGTTCTTCGGATTCACGCTCGACCCGATGATAGCCGGAACGGCTATGGCTATGAGTTCCGTCTCAGTGGTGTCCAATAGCCTGCGATTAAAAAATCAGAAAATATAGGAGCAATTCCATGACTACATTCAAATTTAAGACAAATATCAACTGTAACGGATGCATCGCAACCGTCACGCCGTTTCTGAATTCAGAAGCAGCCATACAAAATTGGAACGTAGATATTCAAAATCCGAATAAAATTTTGATGGTCGAAGGCGAAAAGATCTCAAAAGACATGGTAGTGTCGAAAGTCAAAGAGGCGGGATTTATAATAGAGGATTTTTAGTTCTTTTTGTCAGTACTTATTTCTTATTTAATAACTCCTCGTTCGCTGTTTTCAAAAAAGTAAATGATTGTTTTCACTTCTGCGCTCATTTCCATTTCGTTTTTGATCTTTGTTAAAGCATCCGATCGCTTGAGGTGCGATTGATAAATTATGTAATATACTTTCTCCAGCGTTTTGATTTGTTCCTCAGAAAAATTATTTCGTTTCAATCCTACATAATTTAATCCGCTAAATTTTAACGGCTCGCCTGCGGCTAAAATATACGGCGGTACATCCTGGGCAACGCGATACCCGCCGCCGACAAATGCATGTTTCCCGATCCGAACAAATTGATGTACCGGAACCAGTCCGCCAATGGCTGCGTGATCCTGAATTTCAATGTGTCCAGCCAAGGTAACCGAATTGGATAATATAATGTGGTCTCCGATTTTACAGTCATGCGCAACATGGACATAGTTCATCAGCAAACAATCGGATCCGATCAGTGTTTTTCCACTCTCGGCTGTACCGCGGCTGATCGTGACAAACTCACGTATGATTGTGCGATCACCAATCTCAAGTACGGAATGTTCGCCTTTAAATTTTAAGTCCTGCGGCATAGCCCCCACAACTGCGCCGTTAAAGATCTTGCATTCACCGCCTATGCGCGTAAACTTCTCGATTCTGACATGTGAAGAAATTTCCGTTCCGGCGCCGATAGAAACATTTTCTTCTATGATCGAAAACGGCCCCACCGTAACCGAAGGCTCGATCTGCGAATTAGTTGAAACAATGGCTGTGGGATGTATACTTTTCAATTTATACCCTGCCTGGAACTTTGATAATCGATCCTGTAACGCCCGATGATTTGTCAGAAGCTAAAAACAAAAGTAATTCCGCGATTTCTTCCGCCTTGACCCAGTTTGAAAAATCCGCATCCGGCATGGATTTACGATTGGCCGGCGTATCGATGATACTTGGAACAATGGCGTTTATCTGAATATTGTGAATTTTGTTTTCCTCAGCCATCGTTTCGGTCAAGTTTATTACACCCGCCTTGGCGACGCCATAGGGGCCGGCCTTTGACCCGCCTTTTAATCCTGCAATTGCGCCAACATTTATAATTTTACCGTTTTTTTGTGTTTTCATTATTTTCAGTACTTCGCGCGAACATAAAAAAGTTGATTTTAAATTTAGGTCGATCGTAAAATCCCATGTTTTGGTTTCCACTTCCGTGACTTCTGACCATGGATAAATCCCGCCAACAAGGTTAATTAAAATGTCTATCTTAGAATACTTCAGGATGGTTTCCTTAGTAAGTTCATTTACATGAGACTCAGACAAAACGTCCGTCGCTCTAAACTTCCACTTATTATGCTTTTCCACGGTCTGCCAAAAGACGCTTTTTCTAAACTCATCGGTTAAAACTTTTTCGCTGTCTACACCAACAACTGTTGCCCCGTTATGTAAAAACGTTTTTACAGCCGTTTGCCCCAACCCGCCCAATGCACCGGTCACAATACAAACTTTGTTTTCCAGCACCTCATGCCTCCTTTTTCTTTAAAGATTATTAATAATATTTTATAATTCAAAATTATTAGTATATTAATTTGTCTTTACTCCTTACCTTTTTCAAATTACCTTTTTCAAAAAAACAGTTTAGATCATGCTTTCCAATATAATAGGCCAGGAATCGGCTAAGAGACAATTACTCGCCGCGTTTAATCATCAACGACTTGCGCACGCCTATCTTCTTGCCGGTGAGGAGGGATTAGGCGCTGAAGAACTAGCCATTGAAATGGCAAAGTTTATTATGTGCGCTCGGCCTGATAAAACCAATTCTGAGCCATGCCAGACATGTTCCAATTGCAGAAAAATTTCTGCGTTTCAGCATCCGGACGTCCATTACTATTTTCCTGTTCTGAAGTCAACCGACAACTCCGAAATTCTCACAATGTTGGAAGAAAAATCACAGGAATTATATTTCAAGGTAAAGATTGCCGGCGGAAGCCTTCATATCGGCGACCAGGATAATCCGGAAAAAAATTCAATCCGCGGATTATTACGCGAAATCGGCCTGCGCTCGTATGAGGGAAATATAAAGGTCTTTATTGTTACGTTTGTTGAAGAGATGAACCAGGAATCGGCGAATGCACTACTTAAGATCCTGGAAGAGCCGCCACCAAATACGCTTTATTTTCTTACTACGGGATATTTGCAGACATTGCTTCCAACCATTGTTTCCCGGTGCCAATTAGCCAAACTTTATAAAATCAAACCTGAAATAATTGAATCCGCATTGCAGATAAAAAATCATGTGCAAATCGAAGAATCCCGAATCATTGCAAAACTAGCGGATGGAAATTATGCCGCCGCTCTTCAGCTTTTGTCAGGTGATCTTAAAAATAAACGCGAATTGATGATTGGCTTTTTGCTCGGCATCGTAGGAACAAGGTCATCTTCAATCGTTGAAGCCGTCGACACACTTCTTGCTGAAAACAAAAAAGATAAAGCAATGATAATCGACGTTTTGAATATCATGGCCACTTGGTTCCAGGATGCGTTTTATGTAAATAATCTGCGAAGTCATTCGGAGCTTTTAGAATCTTTTGTGATTAATCGCGATAAAATCGATCGTGTTGAAAAATTCATCTCCAATTTCCCGCGAACAAATTTGGATTTGGCAATAACTGAGATAGAAAAAGCTGTTGACCTTATTTCGCGAAATGTCTATCTTAATTTAATCTTGATTAATTTAGGTTTACAACTAAGAAAAATCATTTTTGATCCAAAAAACTGACGACTTTTGAGAGATTTTTAATATATGACCAACCCTATACAAGTTGAATTTAAGGCTCTGCGCAAAGAATATTTTGATAACAAACATAATTTGAACATAAAACTCGGCGAGCACGTTGTTGTTCAGGCTGAATCCGGCGTTGATCTCGGAAAGATCTGTCTTACCCCTGAAAAAATTCCAATTCATGAAATCGAAGGCCGGGAATTACGGGCATTTGTCCGCGTTGCCAATCCAGATGAAATTGCCCGACTCGGTGAAAATCGGAATGAAGAAGAAAGAGCAAAATCGGTAGTTAAACAAAAGATCGGCGAGCATGGACTAAAAATGAAATTAGTCGATGCAGAATACCAATTTGACCGTAAGCGCCTTGTCTTTTTTTTTACTGCAGACAAGCGCGTCGATTTTAGAAATCTGGTGCGCGATCTTGCCGGTCTTTTTAAAACGCGAATCGAACTCCGCCAGATCGGAGTTCGTGATGAAGCAAAACGCGTTAGCGGTTACGGCCCTTGTGGGAAAGAACTATGCTGCTCTTCGCATTTGACTGAATTTAAACCCATCACAACCGACTTCGCCAAAGATCAGGGATTGCAGCTTAATCCTACAAAATTAACAGGTCTTTGTGGCCGTCTAAAATGCTGCCTGGCCTACGAACGCGATTTTTACGTCAATACTCTATCTAAATTTCCTGGAGTCGGAGCGCCTATAAAGACATCCAAAGGCGCGGGCGAGATCAAGCATATTGATATTATAGGAAACAAGATTTTTGTGCACCATCATAAGGATGATGAATGGGAAACTCTGACACTGGAAGATGTGGCCAAGATACTGGGAATTAACCTCGATGATATTGGCGGATGTTCTGTAAATGGAGGCGGCTGCAGTTCCGGAAAATGCAGCACACATGACAAAGTGGAAGATGGTGAAATGCAAAACCCTCTGAAAGATTTTATGGAAAAAGATCCTTATTTCGACGAGCACAACTTCCCGAGACCAAAGAACTAATACATCTCTTTTCGTTAGAATCAAGAGGAGTATGCAATGATATTCACGCTTCTTGGAACACGTGGCTCAAGACCAATTTTGACTAATGAGCAGGTTAAATACGGCGGAAACACTACTGCTTTCAAAATCTCTATCGACGGAATGGATCCTATTTATGTAGACGGAGGTACGGGAATTTTTCGTGAAGGCGTCGCCATCACAAAAGCGAATTCACGAGGACTTCATGCGCATTTTCTCATTACACATACGCACTGGGATCACATTCTTGCTTTTCCGTTTTTCGCGCCACTTTTCATGCCCGGAACAAAACTCACGATCATGGGCCCCCGATCTGAAAAATATGATATAAAATCGCTTTTCGAACATCAACACAATAAAGGGCTCATTCCCATTCCGTTTGAAATTTTCAAGGAAAGAATCGATTTCAAAGAGTTGTATCCTAATGAAGAGTTTATGATAGAAAATGCAACTATTAAAACAGTGGAACTTAATCATCAAGGATTGACATTGGGGTATAGAATAGAACACGACGGAAAATCTATTTGTATCATTACTGACCACGCGCCTATTGAAAACAACCATCTGGGGGTTTTAATGAAAGGATGGAAAAAAGACGACTTTACCGCGAAGGAAAAAGTTTTCTATGATACATTGGTTCGATTTGTAAAAGACGCCGATTTAATGATGCATGATACGCATTTTACGAAAGAAGGAATCAAAGGCAAAGAAAATTGGGGGCATTCGTCTCCTGAAATGGCCGTGGATCTGGCTTTAAAAGCTAATGTCAAAAAAGTGGTTCTTGGGCATCATGCACCTGAAGATAAAGACAATGACGTTGAAATTAAGATTAAGTCGGCCAAGGACTATTTGAAATCCGTCGGTAAGTTGAATTCGGTTGAGGTTGTCGCCCTTAGTGAAGGAGATGAAGTATGCCTTTAGATGTCGTGTTTTATGGAACGCGCGGCTCCATCAGCGCCCCGCACGAAGACATTTTAAGATACGGATCGCTCACATCCTGTGTTGTCGTAAAAAGCGGTGATCGTAGTATTGTAATAGACGCCGGTTTTGGAATTGGCTTTTATTCAGACCACCTCGCTAATAAAATGGGAAGTTTTCATGTCCTTATTTCTCATTTTCATTGGGATCATATTCAGGGTTTGAATTATTTCGGCCCTGTTCATCATCCAAAAAGTACCAATAATTTTTATTCACCGTTTAAAGTTGAGCAGCTACAGGAAGTCATGGATATTTATTTTGACGGCTCCTACGGCCCGTTTAACGGATGGGAAGCTCTGAACTCCAAATTTGAATTTCATAAACTTACCGGTGACATTGAGATTAACGGATTTACCGTTTCAATGATGCCGGTCAATCACACCGATCCGTGTTATGCTTATAAAATTAGCGAAGGGAATTCATCCGTTGTGTATGCAAGCGATCACGAAGCCATTAATAATCAGGTAAACCGGGATTTTATCGACTGGGCAAAGGGTTGTGATATTCTCATTCATGACGCCATGTATGAAGATAGCGAATATGAGCATAAGATCGGTTGGGGTCATAGCACATTTGATATGGCTTGTGAAAACGCAAAAAAAATTGCAACAAAAAAACTGCTTCTTACGCATCATGAACCTCTGCGCTCGGACAAAGAACTCGATCGAATCGAATCGGAGCTAAAGAAGAAATATCCGGGCCTTGATCTAATTTGTGCGCAACAGGTTGTAACATACTCTTCATAGGCTCCTTCACGTTACCCGCCGGTAATTTGTTTTTTTATCTGATCTTGTGCATATTACTGATGCATCAACTATATTTTATCCTGATCACAACGGAGTTGCCTTGAAAAAAGATTTCAAACGAATATTGGTTACCAGCGCACTGCCTTATGCCAACGGCCCAAGTCACATAGGACGCCTTACCGGCGCTTATTTACCTGCTGATATTTATGTCCGTTATCAACGCATGATGAAACGTGACATTGTTTATATCTGTGGTAGCGATGAACACGGTGTTCCGATTACCATTCAGGCTGAAAAGGAAGGCGTTACGCCGCAACAGCTTGTGGATCGCTATAATGCGATGATCCAAGATGAGTTTTTCAAAATGGGAATCAGTTTTGACCACTATTCCCGTACATCCAGCTTCATTCATCGCGAGACCGCGCAGGAATTTTTTTTGGATCTTTTAGGAAAAGCTATTCTCCGAAAAAAACCTGAAATGCAATGGTATGATGAGACGGCGAAAATGTACTTGTCCGATCGTTATGTTGAAGGAACGTGTCCCATCTGTCGAAACACAGACGCCCGCGGCGATCAATGTGAAAAATGCGGAACGTATCTCAATCAAATGCAGTTGATCGACCCGCGCAGCAAAGTGTCGGGCTCAACCCCGGTTGCAAAGGAAACCACCCACTGGTACATGCCCTTGGGCGATTTTCAACCGGAATTGGAAAAATGGATTGGGAGTAAAACCCATTGGAAAGACAACGTCATAAATTACTGCAAAGGCTGGTTTAATCAAAAATTGGCCGATCGTGCTATTACGCGTGATCTTGACTGGGGAGTTCCTCTTCCGCAACAAGACAATAATGGAAAACCTATTGAAGGGGTTAGTGGAAAAGTATTATATGTTTGGTTTGAAGCTGTTCTTGGCTATATATCTTCAACAAAGGAATGGGCACAGAAGATCGGTAACCCAAGTAAATGGAAGGAATATTGGCAGCAGGAAGATACTAAATTGGTTCATTTCATCGGAAAAGATAATATTGTTTTTCACGCGATCATGTTTCCCGCAATCATGATGGCATACAATAAAAATAAAAGCGTCGATCGCTTTGTTTTGGTCAGCGAAATCCCTGCATGTGAGTTTTTGAATCTCGAAGGTGCGAAACTTTCGACAAGTCGAAACTATGCAGTCTGGGTCAAAGATTATTTGGAAAAATTTCCCCCGGACCCGCTGCGATATACATTGACATCCAATTTACCGGAAAACAAGGATTCAGATTTTTCCTGGAAAGATTTCCAAGCAAAAAATAATAATGAACTTGCTGATATTTTGGGAAATTTTGTAAATCGAAGCCTGGCATTTACTATAAAAAACTTTGATGGCAAAGTTCCCGCGCCAGGCACATTTAGCGAAATGGACAATGAAATGTTGAGCGAGATTTACCGTGCTCAGGCTGAAGTTGGTGAATTTATTGAAGACTTTAAGTTCCGAGACGCGTGCCGCCGATTCATGGATTTAGCGCGTAATGCAAACAAATACTTCAACGATAGCGAGCCGTGGAAAACGCTGAAATCGGATCGTGTAAAATGTCAGAATACGCTGTATGTCAGCGTTCAGATTGTAAAGGCGTTAGCCGTGATCATGCATCCGTTTATGCCGTTTACATCTGAAAAAGCCTGGAAAATGCTTAACATGAAAGAACAGGTTGCCGGTCAAAATTGGAATCAGGTTTCAGAAAATAGAGTTTCAGCCGGACATATCTTAGGCAATGTAGAGATTCTCTTTACAAAAATTGAGGATGACATGATATTAAAAGAAACGAATGCTTTAAATCAGATTACAGAACACAAGGGATCCGATAAATCAGAGCCATCAAAAATGCAGCCATTATCAGCCCCGATTGACATTGATGATTTCGCAAAAGTAGATATGCGCTCTGCAACAGTGCTTCAATGCGAAAAAATTGAGGGAACGTCTAAGTTACTCAAATTACAGCTCGATCTTGGAGGTGAAAAGAGGCAAGTTGTTTCCGGACTGGCGGAATACTATAAGCCCGATGAATTGATCGGTAAACAGGTGATCATTGTTGCTAATCTGAAACCTGCAAAAATTCGCGGTGTGGAATCTAATGGGATGATATTAACGGTTGGTGACGGACAAAACTTAAAAATATTAATGCCTGAAAATCTCATTGCATCCGGATCGAAAGTCAGCTAATCTATAACCTACTTTGTTTATGGAAATTGATCGAACAAAAATTTTAGTAGTGGAAGACGATTTTCAAAATCGTCAACTCATTAACATTTACCTGAGCCGTTCCGGATACGAGGTTGTGTCGGCAATCAATGGAACTGCGGCTCTGGACAAACTGCAAAATTATACGCCCGATCTTATCATCAGCGATATTGCAATGCCCTTTATGGATGGCTTTGAGCTTTACGATAAAGTCAAAGGCTTTCCACACCTTAGATCGGTTCCTTTCATTTTTTTAACAGCTTATTCAGACACCGAAAAACGGCGGCACAGTAAGGAAATCGGATCCGATGATTTTCTGACCAAACCGATCGAACAGGAAGAACTCCTGGCGTCGATTCGCGGTAAGCTCAAACGCGTCAATGAAATTAAGGCTTCTACACAAACAGAAATTCTAAATCAAGTTGATCAATTAAAACGTGAAATCCTGTCAACTATTACACACGAAGTCAATACTCCGCTTTTTATTATCAAGTTAACATCAAATTTACTGCTTGACGAAAAAATGGATTTTCAACAGGACGAACTTCAGGAGTTGTTACTGCGAATCAAACGCAGCGGTGAACGCCTTGATTCTCTACTAAAAGATTTTTTGGTAACAGTGCGTGTTGCGACCGGTGAAGCAAAAAATGAGTTTGAAAAGACAAAACAAGATGTGGACCTGAATTTCATCATACAACACCTCTTACCTAGATTTGATAACGACGCTAAAACAAGAAATGTTAGTATAACATCTCATTTTACAGCTAATATGCCGTCGCTAAAGTTGGACGTAGATCAAATTGCAGACGTAATGGAACGCCTGATCGGCAACGCGATTAAGTTCAACAAAGAAAAAGGTTTTGTAAAAATTAACACCTCTCATGATGAAGAAAAAATTGTAATCGTTATCGAGGATTCCGGAATTGGAATTTCTGCTGATAATATTCCGCTCATTTTTAATAAATTTTTTCAGGTTAATCGCGGCGAAATGGAACAACAGGGCGCCGGCCTCGGCCTAAATATTGCTCGCGATCTTACGCGAATCAATGGCGGCGAGATCTCCGTCACGAGCGAAGAAGGGGTTGGCAGCAAGTTCATCTTGACATTTCTAATTTAAAATCCTTTTTTCTCCAACTTAATCTTTTCGATGCTATTTGTTACATTTTTTTTAGACAGTTTTCTGTTTTAGAAACTATAGAGTAATCGATGTTTGTTGGTCATTACGCGGTTGCATTTGCGGTAAAAAAAGCTGCGCCAAAAGTATCGCTAGGCACTTTATTTTTGGCAGCACAATTTGTCGATTTACTATGGCCCCTGCTGCTGCTCGTCGGTCTCGAGCACGTTCGCATTGATCCGGGCAACACGATTCTTACTCCTATAGATTTTTACGATTATCCTATTTCGCATAGTTTTATTGCTGCAATCGTGTGGTCCGGGGTGCTTGGTTTTTTGATTTTTTCTATCAAACGGGACAAGAAAAGCTCTTTCGTTGTTGGGTTGTGTGTTTTTAGTCATTGGATCCTTGATTTTATCACGCACCGGCCCGACCTTCCTTTGGCCTTCGACAAGGACATGTACTTTGGGCTCGGGCTATGGAATTCTCCGATTGGAACCATTTTGATTGAACTTGGTTTGTTTATGACCGGTACTCTTATTTATGTTCGAGCGACGAAATCTATAGACCGCGTTGGCGTTTACGGATTCTGGTCTTTGCTAAGTGTGTTGCTGCTTATTTACGTTAGTAATTTTCTTGGCCCGCCGCCTCCAAACGAATTTGCATTAGCGATTGTTGCCAACGCCGCTTGGCTATTCGTTATTTGGGCATATTGGGTTGACCGCCATCGGATTGCGGTTTTAAAGATTTGAATTATGACTTATATTAGAAGTTTACGTTTTTCTAACTTACAGAAAGGGGCTGTTCCAATGGAGAAAGAGATGATCGATCTACGAGACCTGATCATGATGATCAAAGAAAAGAAGGAAATGAATGCCAACCTTGCGTTGGAATTTGATTGTAGATTGGAAGTTGAAGATTACAAACCTTTGGTCAAGGTGATCAATTACGCAATTAACTATGTAAGTCAATTAACGGATCAGCCAATGCAGATTTCGCTTAATGCTGGCGGAAGCGGTTATCTTTTGGGCTTTACCGCATTCACATCCCAATTGGAGTTTCCTGCAATCAGCGATCAGGTGGTTGAAGCCCTGGTTCCATATCAGGCTTCCGTCAAGGTAGATGGTGAAAAGGGTAAGTATGTTAAAATGTTAATTACTTTTAAACAATGATCAGGTGAAGCCACGCCGCCTGATTCGTTAGTCGTTTGCCACTTATGGTATAATAAATAATAAAGGGGCAAGATTGCTCAAGCCCCTCTATTAATTTATCTGAAGGTGAAAGGAAATATCTTAATTAGTAACCCGCTAATTCGATCTTGCGTTTCATCGTTTCTACATCGTCTTTTATTTTTGGGTTAGAGCCCATAGATTCTTCGACCAGTCTGCAAGCATAAATTACGGTTGAATGGTCCCGCCCGCCAAAATGTAACCCTATTGTTTTTAGCGACGAGCCTAATATTTCTTTTGTCAGGAACATACAAATCTGCCGCGCCTCAACAATTTCTTTTTTTCGCGTTTTCGCTCTCAACATGTCTTCCGGTATATTGTAGTAAGCCGCGACGGTTTTTTGAATCATATCTATGGATAAATTCTTCTTTTTGATCGCTATCGTATCTTTCAAAACCGATTTTGCCAAATCGAGATTCAATTCCGTATTGGCAATGGAAGAGTAAGCCAGTAATTTGATCAATGCGCCTTCCAGTTCACGAATATTCGCTGTGATATTCATCGCAACAAACTCACAAACTTCCGGAGGCAGATATACGCCATCCTCTTCGCTTCGCTTCTGTAAAATCGCTATACGTGTTTCAAGATCGGGCGGTTGAATGTCGGTAACCAAACCCCATTGAAACCTCGAAATAAGCCTTTCTTCAACCTGCTTGAGTTCTTTGGGCGGGCGATCTGAGGTCAAAACAATCTGCTTACCCATCTGATGCAACGTATTGAAGGTGTGGAAAAATTCTTCTTGGGTTTTTCCCTTATCTGCAAAAAACTGAATGTCATCAACCATTAATAAGTCAAAATTTCGATAGAGTTTGCTGAATTCCTGAATTTTGTCGTTTCGAATTGCGCCGACGAAATCATTCGTAAAGTTTTCACTCGTTACATACGCAATCTTTTTATTGGGATAGTTTGTTTTAACGTAATTCCCGATTGCTTGAATCAAATGCGTCTTACCCATACCTGCCCCGCCATAGATCACGAGTGGATTAAAAGACGTAAGACCTGGTTTCTCTGAAACAGCAAGTGCTGCGGCCTTCGCAAATTTGTTTCCGTTTCCCTCAATAAAGCTTTCAAATGTATAACGCGCATTCAGAAACGTTTCAAATCGATCGGCCGGAGTTTTTGAAGGCAATACAATGGTTTGCGTCTGTCCGGGCGTCTCGTGTATGAAATTCGATTTATCATTTGTAAAAGCGCCCGAAGAATCTTTTATCAAATAAGAAATACCAAAATTCTCATTCACAATTTCATGTAAGGCCGATAGTATAAATTCGCTGTAACGCCCCTCAAGCCACTCGATAAAAAATTGGTTCGGAATAGATACAATTAATTTGTTATTTTCAATTCTTATCGGCTCAATTGGGTTTATCCAAGTACGAAATGAAGGCCCTGAAATTTGGTTTTGTATTATTTCACAACAACCGCCCCATATCTCTTTAGGATCCAATAACTTCTGAGAAACTACTGAATGATCCTGTTCTTTATCAGTTGTGGAAAACGTAGAAAAACTGAATTTATTTTGACTTTGAGACTCTATCATCTAATTTTTTATGCCTTATTCACATTTAATAATATGAATCAAGTCCATGAAACATTTTTTAAATATGTGCTTACAGGCATCGTTCCTTAGGCAGCGATTTTCAATTATAAAATATTGATAAACAGGTGTTTAGAATATGGGTTTGTGTCCGTTACCGGTCGTGTAAAGCGTAAGAACTTTTGTTTTTTTATAGACTATCATGCAACAAATTATTAACAATTAACATTTTATCAACATTATATGTTCGGCTGGTTGAACTAAGCCTAATTTACGAATCCGCATATGATTGTCAAGAAAAAAGCTTTGCGCCTGTTTTGAGATTATCATATCCTTATATTTATGAATATGTTAATAAACAAATAATTTTTTTCAATTCACATTTTTTTTTAAATTGCCCACATGGTCGTTTGATTTAAACTATTAATTTTAATAAGTTAAGTGCTGTGGTGTAATTCTTTATTTTTTTTGAGTTTTATCTTGACTTTTTATATCATTTATGTTAAATTTGCTACCCTAATTTTATATTAGGCTATTAGAGGCAAAATTTCTGTAAGCTTATATAAATCAATAAATTATTTGATGGAATGAAGGAGATGTAGTGAAAAGAACTTATCAGCCTAGCAAGAGAAAACGAAAGAATAAACACGGGTTTAGAGAACGGATGAATTCTAAAGGGGGAAGAAGGGTTCTTGCATCCCGAAGGGCAAAGGGCAGAAAAAAACTTTCTGTTAGCGATGAGTTTTAGTGTCGCATCAGTTTTATAATATCATTCTGAAAGTAAGGCTTCTTTCGTATCGGAGGAAGCCTTATTAGTTAATATGAGTTTTTTTTTCACACATATTTTTATCTTCCTCATCCGAATTTACCAAAACACCATTTCGGTTGTCCTGCCGTCTACCTGTCGTTTTTTTCCTTCGTGCTCCCATTATTCAGTTGAGGCTATCAAATCACACGGTGTTGTCTGCGGTTCCTGGCTATCGGTAAAGAGAATTCTCAAATGTCATCCATTCCATCCGGGCGGCTACGATCCGGTTCCAACTAAAGATCATTTGCATTCATTTTGTAAGGAGTCTCATTAAGATGGACAGAAGAACGATTATTGGAATGATCCTAATTGCGGTCATTATTATTGCTTGGCCTTTTTATACGAAGCTTATTTCGCCGGAACCCGTACCGGTGAAATATAATAAAGAAGGCGCTGCAGTTAAGATAGATACGGCAAAATCAATTTATGAAAAACGCGATTCTGTCATAGCAAAAAAAGTAAATGCAGATGAAACTCAAAAAACAAGAACCGATATTCCGATAAAAGAAAATGCGTTATGGTCCAACGCTCCCGAAAAGGTTATTTCAATAAAAAGCAAACTATACACAACAAAAATTTCCAATAAATCGGGCGGCACGATCAGAGAATGGATTCTACAAAATTACAACGACGGCAATGGCAATAAAGTTAGTTTTGTTGACTCTCAAAAAAACATCAATTTTTCTTTCAACTATCACAATCAAGTTATTAATCTAAGCGATGCTGTTTTCGAAACCTCTTCAAATCAGAGTGAAATTGATCTAGATTATGTCGGTAATTGGTCAATTAGTTATACGCTCGTATTCGATCAGACACGGGCGATCGTGCAAACGTTCACATTTTATAAAGACCGGTATGATTTTGATGTTGATGTTGAATTCAAAAATTTTGGCGATGAAGTCATTAATTCTGAATATCAGTTGCAATGGTTGTCGGGCCTTCATTCAACTGAAAAAGATTTACATGGCGATCTGACTTATTTTAAAGCGTATTCACTATTGGGTGATGAGAAAGAAGAATTTGATGTAAGCGAGAATTCATCGGAACTTGCTTTTTCAGGTTTAACAAAGTGGTTGGCTTCGCGTACTAAGTATTTCGTTCTCTTCATTATTCCACAGGAAAAGGACGGCACGGGGTGCAAACTCAGAGGCGAGGCATTTACGAAAAACGGGGCACTGGACAAAAAAGAATACCTACTCTCCATGAGTATGAAATTCGAATCAAACAAAAAAGACCGGTTCAAGATTTATATTGGACCTATGGATTTTTCAACGCTCAATAAATATGATGAAAATCTCACCGTGATAATGGAGTGGGGGTGGGCCATTATTCGTCCGATTACAAAAGCAATTCTGTACACATTCAATTTTCTATACGGAATAATTCCGAATTATGGATGGGTAATTATTGTTTTCGCCTTATTAGTGCGTATTGTGCTATACCCTCTTACGCATAAGAGTTTTGTTGGTATGCAGAAAATGAAAGAGGTCATGCCAAAACAAAAAGAGATTCAAAAGAAATTCAAAGACAACCCGACAAAAATGCAGCAAGAAATGATGAAGCTCTATAAAGAAGTTGGATATAATCCTCTCTCGGGCTGCCTTATCATGTTCATTCAGCTTCCAATATTGTTTCCTATTTATCAGGTATTCAATGAATCCCTCGATTTAAGGCAGGCGCCTTTCTTCGGCTGGATCAAAGATCTTTCTATTCCTGATACAGTTGCGATTTTACATACCGGATTACCGTTTATCGGAGATTTTCATGTAAACCCGCTGCCTATCATAATGACAGTTTTGACTTTTGTTCAGCAAAAAATTGCTCCGATGACTCCGATGGACAATTCTGATCCTTCCCAGAAATTCAATCAAAAATTTCTCCTGTATGGCATGCCTATCATGTTCTTTTTCTTGTTCAATAATTTCGCTTCAGGACTCGTACTGTATTGGACCATGTTCAACGTTCTTACAATGGCACAGCAGCTTTTGATGGCAAAACATGTGATAAAATAGTATGTTCCTCGAAGATACTATAGCGGCAATTTCGACACCTTTGGGCATAGGCGCCGTATGTATGGTACGTATTTCCGGAAAAGACTCTATCTCTATTGCTGATAAGATTTTTAATGGAAGAGTAAAACCTTCCGTTGCTGAATCTCATTCTATCCATTTTGGTTACCTTATCGATCCGGAAAATACAGAAAAAATTGATTCGGTTTTACTTAGCGTCATGCGCTCTCCAAAATCTTATACAGGTTTTGACTCGGTTGAGATTAGCTGCCATGGAGGAATTGTAAACACAAAAAAGGTTCTTGATCTCGTCTTGTCACAAGGTGCACGGCTGGCAGAGCCGGGGGAATTTACAAAGCTCGCTTATTTAAACGGTAAAATTGACCTTTCTCAAGTTGAAGCTATCGCCGACCTTATTCATGCTAAAACTGAAGGCGCCCGTAAAGCCTCAATGTCTCAATTCACAGGCAACTTAAGAAATGAAGTTTCCAATCTACGGAATCAACTCATTCAACTTTGTTCACTTTTAGAAATTGACCTGGATTTCGCCGAAGAAAATCTGTTAATAATAGATACAATGAAAATAAAAGATCAATTGTACGCTGTAGAAAATCAGATCAAAAAGCTTCTGTCAACGTACAATACCGGACATATCATTCGGGAAGGTGCCAGGGTTTCTATTCTTGGCAAACCCAACGTTGGGAAATCGAGCCTTATGAACGCCATGCTACAGAAGGACAGGGCAATCGTGAGCCATCTGCCCGGCACGACGCGTGATTATATCGAAGAAACCATAGATATTAACGGTATTCCATTTACATTCGTTGACACTGCCGGAATAAGAGATACAAAAGATGATATAGAGATTCACGGGATTCATTTCTCAAAAGAAATTATCCATTCAAGTGACCTTATTATTGCTATGTTCGACATATCATCTCCATTAGACGCTGATGATGATAGAGTCAAAAATATTATTCACGACGCCGTGTTGCAAAATGAGACGGTTAAAACCATATATGTAGGAAACAAGACGGATCTTGGAGAATTCGACAGAAGTAAATTCGTTTCTGATATTGGATCAGATTTCATAAAAATATCCGCAAAATCACAATCAGGCATTGATAAACTAAAAACAAAGATCGGTGTTTTATTTAATTCCAATGTTTCGTTTAGTTCGCCAATGATATCAAGATTGAGGCACAAAATCGCGTTAGAAAAGAGTTTATCTAGCCTGGAGATTGCAAAAAAATCCTTGGCTGATAATTTGTCTTTTGAGTTCGTTGCGTTGGACATACATAACGCTATTCAAGCCTTGGCGGAAATTGTTGGCGACGTTTCATCTGACGATGTGTTGAAAAATATTTTCTCTAATTTTTGCATTGGTAAATGAGTTTGTTTGAGGTAGATCTTCATCATAACATGTATAGATAGATTATCTAAAAGTTTCACGTGAAACATCTGTAAAATGGATGCTCCTTGAGTTGCCTTCGTGTTTCACGTGAAACAAATGTAAATTATTTAAAAACAGAGTAATATGTATGATGTTGTTATAGTTGGAGGCGGTCATGCGGGCTACGAGGCCGCGTTTGCTTCATCAAGAATGGGCTGCAAGACGCTGCTTGTTTCCATGGAGATTTCAAAGATTGGAACTCTTTCGTGTAATCCCGCGATCGGAGGAACAGCTAAAGGCCATCTTGTCAAAGAAATTGATGCTCTTGGGGGTGAGATGGGATTCATAACCGATCAGGTTGGAATTCAATTTCGTATTTTGAATCAATCAAGAGGGCCGGCTGTCTGGTCTCCGCGTGCACAAGTAGATCGCGCAGAATATCCACGTACAACTCAGATGCTCCTGAAAAAAGAAAAAAATCTGGAGCTCTTGAGTGCTAATATAGTTGATCTTAAAATTGAGCACAACAAAATATGCGCAATCATTACTTCTGATGGCCATGTAATATCTTGTAAAACTGCAATTCTAACTTGCGGAACATTTTTGAACGGAATCATTCACATCGGCCTAACGAACCAAAGCGCCGGCAGATACGGAGAAGCTCCAGCAAAAGGGATCACTGAAGCGCTTGTAAGTTTGGGCCTCGAAAGCGGCAGACTGAAAACCGGCACGCCTCCTCGTGTTCATAAAGAAACTATTAATTTTTCTGTATGCGAAGCGCAATTCGGAGATGAGTCACCGGAACCTTTTTCATATAGAACAGAAAAAATAACGAATGAACAGATTCCTTGCCACTTAACTTATACTAACGAAACGACGCATGATTTATTGAGAGCGGGTTTCGATCAATCGCCCATGTTTACGGGAAGAATAAAAGGAGTCGGGCCTCGATATTGCCCTTCGATCGAAGATAAAATCAATCGTTTTTCAGACAAAGATCGGCATCAGATATTCCTGGAGCCTGAGGGATACGATTCAATCGAATATTATGTAAATGGGTTTTCTACAAGCTTGCCTCAGGAAATTCAAGAGGCAGCTATTCGAACAATTCCCGGGTTGGAAAATGTCAAAATGCTTCGACCCGGGTATGCCGTCGAATATGATTTTTTCCCACCATATCAGATTAACTTGAATATGGAATCGAAATTTGTAGAAGGGCTTTTCTTTGCGGGGCAAATCAATGGGACATCCGGGTATGAAGAAGCTGCGGCACAAGGTCTTATGGCAGGAATTAACGCTTCACTGAAGGTACAGAATAGAGAACCGTTCATACTAAAACGGAACGAGGCTTATATCGGAGTTCTGATCGATGATCTCGTCAATAAGAGTACTCTTGAACCGTACCGAATTTTTACATCGTTGGCGGAATATCGTCTCATACTTAGGTACGACAACGCTGATCTTCGTTTGACCGATTTTGGTAAGAATTTAGGCCTATTGTGTGATGAACAATATGACAAATATACGCGTAAAAAACAGGCGCTAAAAAATATAGGTGACTGGATGCAGACAACTAATGTTCATCCAAGCTCGATAAATCCTGTTTTACAAGCGATCAAGTCTAGTCCAATTACCGAGCCCGTTTCTATATTGCAAATATTGAAAAGACCGGAAGTTTCATTATCCGGATTTATCAAGAACGGGGATCTTATACCTCAAGAAATTATAGAATCTCTCAATTACAGAGATACGATGAGGGAAATTGATACGTCGATAAAATATGATGGATATCTAAAACGGCAAAACGAACAGATCGAAAAATTTACTCGAATGGAGTTGAAAAAAATCCCGAAGCAATTCGATTACAATATGATCTCTTCTTTATCAAATGAAGCGAAGGAAAAACTCAACAAGATAAGGCCTGAAAATCTAGGACAAGCTAGCCGGATTTCCGGAATTACACCCGCAGATATTTCTCTTTTGCTAGTTTATATTGAAAAAGGATTTAGAGGTTTAACAAAAGAAATTTCTTATGTCACAAATATAATATGAACAACACTTTAGATGGGTTTTTTCAACATATTGATAAACATATGTTTGAAACTACTGATGTTCAAAAAAACCAGTTTAACGCGTTTTATAATATATTGGTAGAATGGAACTCAAAAATAAATTTGATTTCT
The DNA here is from genome assembly GCA_008933615.1 of bacterium. NCBI lineage: Bacteria > bacterium. The sequence goes on from WBUR01000021.1 coordinate 29,273, forward strand.
CGGAATGAAAAAAACATAGTTGATCGACATTTTTTGAATAGCTCTTGTATCGCCCACTTTATAAAATTCAATCCTGATGATAAAATCATTGATCTTGGATCGGGCGGAGGGTTTCCTGGAATTATTTTAAAAATATTATTTCCTCAATCTTATTTTACCTTAGTTGACTCTGTGAGAAAAAAAACTGATTTTCTACGTCTTGTTGTTAGGGATTTGGGGTTGACTAAAATAGACATAATAAATGATAGAGCTGAAGAAATATCTTCTATGAAAAAATTTTATAACTCTTTTGACTACGTTACTGCACGTGCAGTTTCTTCATTAAAAGATCTTGTCGGTCTGTCAAAACCGTTTCTTAAAGAAAATGGAAATATGGTGTTCTTGAAAGGGAGAAGTTATGCTGATGAAATAACCGCCGCTTCAGTTGAGCCGCGACAACTTAAAATACACAAACTGTTTTCCATCGCAGAAAGTCAAGACGGTGTGCTTTTGGTCATTTCTGCCTATTAAGTAATATTCTCTTGAAATCATCATTTAAGTTACTTACTTTTTTCTATCACCTATGATCAATCGTGGAGAATCCTCTAAAGACCCTTTTTACTGTTAACCTTCCCAGAAAAAAACATATTGAGTTGGTTAATTCCAAAATGTATTTTGGACAATCGCGATTCTTACCGCTTACATATTACAGTAAGGTGATGGTGTGGGATTTATTTCTGAGATCGTTTTCTTTATAAAGAATAACTTACCAAAGAAATTAACATTAACTCTTGTAGTTTTATTCTGCCTCGTCGCGCCCGCTGTTCTGCGCGGCCAGACCGACAACCAAGATTCAAAAGCTAAATCCAGTCTCGACTCTTCCCGGCTCCCATCTCACTCTATTTCCGATTCTCTGGAAAAAATTAGATATATTGATGACCTCTTTCAGAAGATCGCAATGAACTTCTCCGGATCTTTTGGAATCAACGGCGCTATTCAAAATGTGGCAAATGAAGCAGTAAAGGCCGCCACTCAGTATATGCCTCCTGACACCGTCATCCAAAGTGATTTCATGTTATATCCGTTTAAATATTTGCCATCGATTTCAACCAACCCAAATGAAAATTTTTTACTGCTTAAAGGCCCGCTCATCGATTATTCACAAACCCATACGCTGTTGCCAAACTATATTGTTAAAGTGAAATTGGATTCAACGGGGCGATTTTACGTCTTTTCAGATAGCTACGGCACTTCGAAACAAGCGTTAAGAAAACCAACTATCATTGGTAAACAGACTTACATTGAATCAAACTTTAACAATCAGATTCGAAACACTTTCTCCAAGTCTGTATTAGCAAATTTGTCGGGAAAGGACGAGAGAACCTCAGGTGCGGTTCGTTTATTTACCGCTTCAGTTACAACAAACGAAACTTTTACTAAAATATTTGGAGGCGACGAAGTTGCTGTTGACGCTACCGGAAATATCAACTTGAGCGTGTCCGGTGCCTCTGAAAAATCATCAAATCAAAATTCAAACACAGGTAAAAACTCCACTTTTACCCCAAAATTCGAACAACGCCAACGATTTAATTTACGCGGAACCATCGGTAAAAAGGTCGAAATCTTGTTTGACCAGGACAGCGAGCGTGAATTTGATTTTGAAAACAACATCAAAATAACTTATACCGGTTTTGACGATGAAGTTCTCCAAAAATTAGAAGCGGGTAATATTGATTTGTCCCTTCCAGGAACAGAGTTTGTTACAACCGGCGGACAAAATAAAGGCCTCTTTGGCATCAAAGCGTTGTTCAAACTTGCCAATCTGAACATAACTACTATCGCAAGTATTCAAAATGGTGAAAAAACGAAATTGTCATTATCGGGCGGCGCATTGAAATCGGAAATTAACAAAAAAGTGTATGATTACGCCAAAGCTAAATTTTTCTTCCTTGAATCCTATTACAGAGACAATTATGAAAATTACAGCGGCAGAATTCATGTTGCTAATCCCGAAAATGATATTTCGAATATCCGTGTTTTTCGTTACTCTCCCAACAATCAGTCAATTCCGGGTAACATACCGGGAATTGCAATTAATAGGATGTCAATCCTTACTGATCCTAATTTGGCAAATCTAACCAATGATGAAATCGACACGCTCGATAATGGCCAAACGATAGACGGCAACTTTCTTGAAATTGGTGAGGAGCAGTACGACTTAGATACTAGGCTTGGGATTCTTAAATTACACTCTCCCATTGCGGACGGCGATCTTCTTGCGGTAACGTACCAAACGGCCACAAAAACCGTAGGTCTCTTTACGCCGAGTTATCTTAAGTTAAAAATGTTATGGAGCAACAAGCCTAAACCGGCAGATTCATCATGGACTCTTGAATTAAAAAATATTTACGACTTTGGGATAACCGGACTGAGCGCAGAAGATGCAAAAACACTAAAAATAAGCTATAGGGCTAATGGAACCGGAACGGATCAAACGATTGTAAAAGATAAAAACGGCAACGATGTAGGCCTGCTCAAAATGCTGCACGTGGATGAGCAGGGTCAAAACTCAGAGCCTGACGATATCGTGGATGAAGCGCTGTACGGATACGGCCTTGATTTCTCAAACGGGTATTTGATTTTTCCTAAATTAAGGCCATTTGACCCCAGCACTCAACAGCTGGATGGCTTTTCCGAAGAGGTTTATCCGGATACTTTGAGAATATGGAAAACAAATTCCATTTACGACCTTGATCGCACGCCAACTAATATTACTCAGCTGCAGAATATAAATACCTTTAATATATATCTGTCCTCAAGTAAAAAAAGTTCAACCATATCATTAGGAATAAATATTCTTGAAGGCAGTGAAGAGGTTCTATTAAGCGGTGAAAAACTGGAAAAAGATATAGGATATGCGATTGACTATTTTTCAGGAAATATTGAATTGCTTGACCCTCGCGCTTTACTCCCGTCCGCAGATATTGAAATAAAATACGAACAAGCCCAGCTATTCCAGATTAACAAAAGGACTATTTTCGGCGCTCGTGCAGAGTATAGCTTAGCCGATTATGGAATGGGGGCGAATTCGTTCATTGGAACTACGGCGCTTTTTCAAAGCCAATCCACTATCAACAAGCGAGTTCAACTGGGCGAAGAACCATTTAGCAATTTTGTATGGGATGTTAACACGAACCTTGAATTTAACGCTAAATTTCTGACTAAGCTGGTCAACTACATTCCCCTTGTTTCAAGCAACCAGCCTTCAAAAATAAATATTCGCGGTGAATACGCCAAAATATTTCCCACTCCGAACACAAGTAACGGATTAATGAAAAACGATGAAAACGGCGTAGCCTATCTTGATGACTTTGAGGCTGTTAAAAGAACATTTCCTCTCGGCACCACCAGAAAAGCCTGGTCATTAGCAAGCACGCCGCTTGAGAGACGGGCGTCTGATCGTGGGCAAATTGTCTGGTTTATAAAACAAGAGGCGCGCGAAAAAATTTCGCTTATTAGGACCAACCCAACCGATAACGTGCTAACTCTCGGATTAGCTTTGAAACCTAAATCCGATGATCCCATTAATTCATGGGGTGGAATTATAAGGGGATTTTCTTCATCGGCCGCAAAAGAACTATCTGAATCACGATTTATAGAACTATGGGTGAAAAACATTAAAGGAACATCTCTCATCAATATTGATCTGGGAGCGATTTCTGAAGATCAAAACGGCAATCGCGGGGAACCGGATCGCGAAGTGAAATCAGCTCTGCAGGTAGGTGTAACTGAAGAGCAGGATGTGGGATTGGACGGCCTTAACGATCAACAGGAAGCCGATACATTGCTATCGCTGGGAATTACGCCGGGATCCACGAACTTAACACCAACTCAACAGTCGACCATTGACTCACTTCAAATTAGATATCCTTGGGGCATAATAAACAAAAGCGCGGACGACCCTTTCGGTGATAACTGGAATAGGGAACAAGCACAACCTCAAAACATAGAAGAAATAGAAAATGCCATTACTAATAACGATATCTCCGGAATAAAAGTTAACGGCCTTGAAAAAAACATCGAGGATGGAACAACACGAATAGGTGATACCGAAGACCTCAACGGCAATGGCGTTATAGACCAACAGACCAATTCCTATTTTCGATATTCATTTTCAACGAATAGAAATAGCAAAGATACGTCTTTTGTTATCGGAAGAGGAAAGGATGATTGGCTCTTGTATAGGATACCGATATTAAGTCCGGATAGTGCCATTAACGCCGTTGTTCTGCCTGATATTACCAACGCACGCATATGGATTAATCCAGAAGACAATTCAGACGATGTCATCGCCTTACAGATCGCAGAACTTCAATTTGTGACCAGTGAGTGGACATTTACAAAAGAAAACCCCAGCGGGGTCATTGTTGACCCTAACGGGAAACAAATTGATAGTAATGATATTAAGAAGATTGTCGAAATTTCCTCCATCAGCACAGAAGAAGGCGGTGAATATCAAAAACCACCCGGTGTTCGACGAGAATATATACAAGGATCCAGCGACGGGCGCAAAAGGGAAGTAAAAGAGCAGTCGCTGTCTTTGAAGCTTAACGAGCTTCCCGCGGGATCTACCGCGCTAATTGTAAAAAATATTTCATCGTCTGATCTTAGAAATTACGGCAGAATCAAGATGTTCGTTCATGGCGATATCATACCTAAAGGCAATGTGCTTCTTCCGGATGAAAATGAAAACACAAACAATAGTCCGATCAATTTCTTTTTTAGGTTTGGCAATAATTCAACAAATTATTATGAGATTGAATATCCGCTCTTTGCAGGCTGGGCTGAGAGAAATTTTGTGGAAATAAGTTTTGATGAAATAACAGCGCTTAAGTTTGATAAAACGAATGTACCCGATGCTTTGACTGACATACGAACATTTATATTAACGGACGGTAAAACCCTACGAATTAAAGGAAGCCCGACGATTGCCGGTATTACACAGTTATATTTAGGCGCGATTAATAACGAAACGGTATATACGTACACCGGCGATATCTGGTTTGACGAATTACGTCTTACCGATGCAAATGATAAACCCGGTCAGGCAGTTAAAGCTAATTTATCATTTAATCTTGCAGATTTTGCATCTTTTAATGGGTTTGTACAATATCAAACGTCCGAATTCAGAACCGTGGACCAGCGGTTTAATGCAAATTCCGGCGACACGCGTAATTGGAATATTAATACAAGCGTTGCTCTGCATAAATTTTATTTGGAAAATTGGGGAATTAATTTACCCTTTACCTTCAACATAAGCAATAGCCGGTCCGATCCAAAATACTTGCCAGGAAATGATATATTAGTTGAATCTGCAAAAGACCAAAACGATAAAGATTTAATCTTACTTCGATTAGAGTCTGATGAAATAAGGAGAAGATCTGATAGTTTAAGATCTGTTACTTCTGATACGGCACTGATAAATCCGTTTGTCAGAGACAGTGTTCGTCAAAATAATATTTTAACTTTAGCAGAAAATTTTGAATCAACGTTGCGAACATCAAGTGTCACTAAAGGATTTAGCTTAAATTTTTCCAAAGCGAAAAATGAGAAAAATTTTTGGCTACTTCGCTACACTATTGACAATATTACGTCCAGTTTTAATTACAATACGTCAGAACAGAAAAACCCACAGTTCATTTCAAACAGCAACATATCATGGACCAGTGCAACCTCTTATAATCTTGGCTTCAAGAGAAAACCTTTTAAACCATTGAGTTGGATACCGTTAAGCAGCATGCCAATGTTGGGCACAGTCTTCAAGAACATTAAGGATACAGAATTCAACTACATGCTTTTTACTGGGGCTACTACAGATTTTTCGATTACATCCACGAAAAGCGAAGCCATTGAGCGGGATCAATTGGGCAACCCTATAAACAAACCGACTATTGCAACGCTATCCTCCACACGAGGATATGGTTTATCTCTTAGCCCATGGCAGACTCTTAATTCGTCTATCGGAGTGAAATATCAAACCGACTTACGCGGATTGTCCGCCGGTCAAATTCTAAAAGGCGTTGCAAACGGACTAAATCCCTTCGACGGTTTTAACGATTTTGTTTTTGATCGGTCCATTGATACCATAAAAGGAGGCAAGACCCTCGACTCTTTAATATACAATCGCGATTTTGCAACTACGAATACGTTCAACGTCAATTATAATCCGTTAACATTTCCCTTTTTGACACACACGCTCAATTATACATTTTCAAACACTGGAAGAAGGCAAAAACCACCCATTTCAATCTACAATGAGTCTTCTTCCATAAGCAGACGAGTTCAAGTTGACATGGGCTTCAGTATTAGATCTTTTATTTCATCTGTGAAAGAGCCGTTCAGTCAACAAGGTCGTAAAGATCAGGCCAAGCCCGACGACTCCAAAAAAAGCCGAAGGGATAAATTTAAAAATCTTAACCAAGGTACGGGCGTGCAAACCGGAAGAGACGGGGCCGATACAACCAAAGACAACAGCAAAACCTCAATTCTAGATGTGTCTAGAAAAGTTGGGTCTGCTACCGAAAGAGCCTTGAAGATGATTAATGACGTTCGATTTACAATTGGTTTTGATAATAATTTTCAAATAAACAACACTGATAAAAAAATAAATCCTTCCCTGCAATGGTTTGGCTATACTACAACTCAAAATTCGGGTTTTGTTGATAATATTTTCAGTTTTGATCTTGATACGATCAAACAATTCAATAAATCAAAACTCGACACGAGCAAAAATCTTTTCAATTACAGCGCCGGTAAAAGCATCAATTATGGGTTTAACTACGGATTTAATTTTGTCTATTTTACGGTGGACCTTCGTTACGATTATGCGGAAAATAGAACTCTTAGCCCTCCAAACATTTTGCGGCGAACCGTTTCCAGGTCAGCACTATTCCCTTGGTTGAAATTTTCTCCGATACCGATGTTCTACGATATTACAATCCGTGCAAATAATATCGGGCGTTGGCCGATATTCAATCTTATGGCTGGAATCACCAATAATATGGGTTTCGGGTTTACCTTTAATTCTAAAGAAACTGAAAACTGGATAAGTTTTACTGGAAATAATTTTACCGGTATTGATTCTACTAAGCTGAATGGAAGAAGTATACAGCTCGAAAGTGTATCTAATCAACAAACATTTCCTCAAATTAACTACGATATTATATGGAAAGGGAATATTACGCAAAACATAGTATTCACCAACACTAATACTACGGGTGAAAACAAGTCTTCTATTCAAACTTCAAACACGAAATCTATAACAACAAACATAAGTTACACAAAACGCGGAGGGTTTAAAGTGCCAATCTGGTTCCTCAAAAAAAAGCAACTTGATAATGAAATAAGAGTTGGGGCTGTTGCCTCGTATACAAAACGAATCGCATACAATGAAAGCAAAAAAACCGATCAAACTTCGGATAAAACAAAAATTGATGATAGTATAACTTGGTCGGTTGAGCCGCGTGTTGATTATTCATTTACAAAATGGATAACCGGAGGCAGTTTTTTCAGATACGAAAGTTCAAAAACTTTACGAACGGGAAAAATCACGAGAATCCTTGCCGGTATTGTTATAAATATTACCATTGGTACATAACTGACACTCAATTAAATTGTTGGTAACTTCTTAGTTAGCGTTAATAGACTTCGGGTAAAAAGCAGAGCGAGACTGCAGAACAACAAAAATAATCAATATTAACATTTTAGCTAGATCGAATCAACAAAACACTAAATCTAAATCAAATAAAAACAATGCATCATTTTGTTTATTAACATATCAACTTTGTAACACTACTATTATTACTAATTAAATAAATTAACAATTATATATATATGATATGAGTATAAACTTGATTTTATAGACCAATTGTTTTAATATATTCCAGCCATGAATTATCTAATTAAAGAAGCCTTTCAAATATTACAGCGGCCAAAAACTTTTACTAAACTCCCGAATATTTTTCTTGTAGTTCTTTCCTACTTCATATGTAAATTAACTAAAAAAAATTTTGTTCTTGGATATCCGTTTATGTTAATGCTGGAACCAACCAACATATGTAATTTGAGATGTCCGCTCTGTATTACAGGAAGCGATCAGATGACGCGCAAAGACGGCGTCATGGAGCTTAATAATTTTATAAGGCTAATGGATGAAGTTGGCGACTATCTCGTTCATCTGACGCTATGGAGTCAAGGTGAACCTTTTGTGAATCGCAATTTTACTGAAATGATACGTATTGCAAAGGATAAAGGAATCAAAACAATGACCAGCACCAACGGTCATTTTCTGATTGAAAACGCTGATAAAATTGTCAACTCAGGTCTAGATGTGCTTATCGTCGCGATGGATGGGGCATCACAACAAACATATGAAAAATACCGTGTTAACGGCAACTTCGAAAAAGTCCGGAACGGCATGAAAGCGGTTTCCGAAGCAAAAAAAAGACTAAACAGCAAAACGCCGGAGATAGAACTCCAATTCATCGTTATGAAGCATAATGAACATGAGACAGATCGAATTCGTAGCCTGGCTTATGAGTGCGGCGCACAAGTTATATCAATTAAGACGGCGCAAGTTTACACAGAAGAACAAGCTGCAGAATTTTTGCCAACTAAAGAAAAATATAGACGGTATGAATTAGATGCTCATGGAAAAATCAAGACAAAACTAAAAGAGATAAATTTTTGTAGGTGGGTTCTTCTGTGCCCCGTTATAAATTGGGACGGAACCGTATCTCCTTGCTGTTTTGATAAGAACGCTGAATACGGGCTAGGCAACGTCTTTTCCAATGGCGGATTAAAGAAAATATGGAAAAGTGAAAAATATGCAAAGTTTCGCCAACAAATCTTTACTAAAAGGAAGGATATTCCAATTTGCAGCAATTGCTCCGAAGGTCTCGAAGTCGAGGTTTTTGAAAAAGAGAACGTTCGCCATGATATAAACAATCCACATATCCAGGAACAAAATAAATACAAATCATTTGAATCCGCACACATCTAACTTAGAAAATAGCAGGCATCGATTATGAAAAACAAAAAATTAAAAAAACAAAAGAAACTTGTCAAAAAAACAACAAAAAAACCAAAAAAAACATCAAAAAAACTAAAAAAGACACAAAAACCGACTAAAACAAAGAAAAAACCAACAAAAAAACCTGTTCGGTCATCCAAGAAAACACGTACAAAATCCAAGAAAAGGGCAGCAAAGAAAGTAACAATAACAAAGAATAAGAGCTCAAAATCACATCAAACAAAACCGATTGAAAAAAAGAAAAAATTTAACAACTCTCCTCAGGAAAATCTAACAAGACCATTTAATATTATAGAAAGCTATATGGGAGATTACAGTTTTAACGATATATATTCAATTCTATTTGTTTGCACCGGCAATATGTGCCGGAGTCCTATCGCCGAGGGTTTATTAAAGAAAAAAATCAGCGAAGAGGCACCTGTTGAATTAAAAGACAAGATTTTCGTACACTCCTCCGGCATCTACGCATACGAAGGAAATAAGCCGTCTGAAAACTCAGTTAAAGTAGCGTTGCAAAATCTTATTGATATATCACAAATTAGGTCTAAGCCGATCAACCGGGTTCAAATCGAACAGTCTGATTTAATCTTTGCGCTTTCAATAGATCATCTGAACTTCATACTTGAGAACTTTCCTACGGCAAGGCATAAATCTACATTACTTAAAACATACGGAAAAGAAAGAAGCATAACGATCGCCGATTCGATTCCGGACCCGATAGGTTTTTCGATGGAATTCTATATAAAAACATTTACTGAAATAAAAAACGCGATTGATTCTGCGTTTCCAATGATTGTAGCGGCAGCGCAACAGAAAATATTTCAAAAAAATAATTTAAGTCTATGATTTCTTTCAAAAAAATAGCGTTATCCGCTATTTTTTTTCTCTCTTGTTCAATTTCACAGCTAATTGGCCAAAACCAGCGAAAAATTGAAAATAACGCATTCAAAGTTGGAGAAAAACTGACTTTTTCAATAGGCTGGGAATTCATTAATGCCGGTACGGCGATTCTGAATGTAGAGAAGATTGTCAGTATCAATAATTCCCCGTGTTACCACATCTCCGCAGTTACAAATTCTAATACTTTTTTTTCAACGCTCTATAAAGTTCGAGATCGTCTGGAATCCTATGTTGATGTAAATGGAATCTATCCGTTAAGATACATTAAAAAAACGTACGAAGGGGGATATGAAAGGAATTTTACCGTCAATTTTCATCACGAATCGCAAGTTGCATTGATTTCTGATGCCGATTCCGGGAATAGAGAAATAAAAATTCCTCAATACTTACAGGATATAATTTCGTCTTTCTATTTTGTGAGAACCCAGCCAATGGTTGAAGGACAAGACATTCAATTATCTGTCTTTGATAATGGACGATACAATAACGTTACTGTCAAAGTCATAAGGAAAGAGCGGATTTCCGTAGACGCAGGGGAATTTGACTGTATTCTAGTTCAAACACCCATTGGCCCGTTTAGCAACAAATCTGATCTGAATATCTGGCTTACCGATGACGTGAGGCGTATTCCTGTTCTCATGAAAAGTAAAATAATTATCGGCTCAGTTCGCGCAGAGTTAGAATCCATTTCCGCTGAATAAACCTATAAAACTCAGACCGGCTTCCCTATTATCGCTCATTTGAAGGCCATATAATTAATTAGAACAAAATTTAGTCCACGCTTTGCTCAGGAGAAAAAGATGCACCACTATACATATGGATGGTACAGCGAAAGATTAAACCGACAAATGGACTTTCAGCATTTTGGACACGCAGGTGCGCCGATAATTGTGTTTCCTACAACCCTGGGTAATCATTATGAATTCTCTGACAGGAATATGATTGACCCGATTGTGTGGAAAATTGAACAAGGTCTTATACAGGTTTTTTGTGTGAACTCTATTAATAATGAAAGCTGGTACAACAACCAAATTCATCCTCATGAAAAGGTGAAACGCCACGTTTCTTATGAAGAATACCTCATTCAAGAGTTTTTCCCCTATGTTCGCCAAAAAACGGGAACGGAATACCTTGTCTTATTTGGCTGCAGTTTTGGCGGTTTTCATGCCATCAACTTCACATTACGGCATCCGGAGCTCGTAGACAAAGCAATTAGTCTAAGCGGTTCATTTACAATCGAGGGTTTTCTAAACGGATATTATGACGATCTTTGCTATTACAATAATCCGGCGCATTACATGCAAAACATGCGCGACCCGTACTATATAGATCGCTATAATCACTCGACGGAATTGTCATTAGTAACAAGCGACTGGGATGTTTGTAGAGATCGGAATGAATATTTTCATAAATTGTTGACCGACAAAGGAATACGGCATAACTATTATTTCTGGGACGGCCACGTTAATCACGATTGGCCATCATGGCAGAGAATGATAGGTCATTATCTATAATGCGAATAACTTTTGAATTCTCAATAGGGAACAAATCATGAAAATAGCTGTAGCGGCTACAGAAGTTGCTCCCTACGCTAAGACGGGCGGACTTGCCGATGTGATAGAGGCTCTACCGAAGACTTTGGAAAAATTAGGTAATGACGTCAAAGTCTTCATGCCCAAGTATTCTCTCATCGATGAAAACAAGCATAAACTAACATACGAACCTGCCATAGGCGAAATGCCGATTCGTGTAAATGGTCATACACGATCTGTTCATGTTCAAAAATCCAAAATTAATGGCTCTGAAGTTGATATTTATTTTATTGATTGTCCGCACTATTTTTATCGCAGACATATTTACACAATGGATCCCGATGAGGACGAACGGTTCATCTTATTTTGCAAAGCGGTTATTGAGACCATGCAACGATTGAAATGGGCGCCGGACGTCATTCATTGTAATGACTGGCAAGCCGGCCTGATCCCGCTTTTTATCAAGGACAATTACAGTTGGGACAGGATGTTTGACGAAACCGCCACACTCATGTCTATTCATAACATCGCCTATCAGGGACGATTTCCAAATCAAACAATTCATAAAGCCGAATTAAAAGGAAGTCTATATTATCCCGGAGGACCGCTGGAGTTTTACAATACGTTTAGTTTTTTGAAAACAGGCATCGTCTATTCTGAAATCATTAGCACGGTGAGTGAAACGTATTCACATGAGATACTGACCGGCGAATATGGATTTGGAATGGAGAAAGAGTTGTTGCCGCGCAGGGATGACCTTTTTGGCGTACTGAATGGCGCAGATTATGATCAGTGGAATCCAGAAGGCGATCCGTTTATTCCTTACCACTATTCAACAGCGGACTTGTCAAATAAGCTGAGGAACAAAGAATATTTAATAAAGCAAACCCATTTACCTTTTGACAAGAATAAGCCGATTATTGGAATTGTATCTCGGTTAGTTGCACAAAAGGGATTTGATCTCGTTGCTGAGGCAATCAATGAACTCATGTTTTTGGACGCACAATGGGTAATATTGGGAAGCGGAGAAGACAGGTATGAAGAAATGTTTACGATATTGAGCCATTCAATTCCTGATAAAGTATGGGCATATATCGGATTCAATAATGAACTGGCTCATTTGATCGAAGCCGGCGCGGACATGTTTCTGATGCCGTCGAGGTATGAACCTTGCGGATTAAATCAGATCTACAGTTTAAAATATGGTACGGTTCCTATCGTTCGAAAAACAGGAGGATTAGCAGATACAGTACAGGATTGGCATGAATTCAAAGCACGAGGGGACGAAACGGGCGACGGTTTTTCTTTTAATGATGCAACAGGATTTGCGCTTCATACGACGGTTCTGCGCGCTGTGGAGACATTCAGAGAAAAAAAGACATGGAGGAAAATTCAGGAAAACGGCATGAATCGAGATTATTCATGGCGGGTTTCTGCAAAAAAATATATGGCGCTTTATGAATTGGCCGTAAAAAAAAGAAGAGGGCAATAAACCCTCTTCTTTTTAAGAACATTTCTATGACAAAAACAGAATAAATATCGTAAGTTATTTGACGATATTAAATGAATTTACCATTTCATCAAATCCTTTGCTCCAGCCGTCAATCGTTTTCTGGGGTCCGACAGCTTTGTAGAACCAAGGACCGTTAGGCGTTTCAACAATGGCGGCGCGCAGAGCGTAATTTGCCATTTCATCCACAGGCCCACCCATCATGCTTCCATCACGGGATTTTAAGTAGGTTCCGGTCACATAAACAACGGTCACTTTTAATCCGTTCACTTCTTTAATTTGTGAAACAACCTTATCTTTTGTTTGTCTGCCGTCCGGCTGCTTAAATTGTCCATACCAACGGTCGAGATTAGCATCAACACTTCCGCCTGCTCCCGGAAAGAAAAAGGCTGCCATTTCAGCGTCGCCCGCTGTTCCCGGCAAACGGTATTGAGCTTTACGCATCGGATTATTTGGGGCCTCCGCTAGCCAACCGTCCGGGGCTTTGAATGTAACCTCACTGCCTTGGGTGTTTTGCATAGAAGACATCCCACCACTGTGCACATCTTCCGTTTTATTTGAGGCGCCCTCACCAGGTTGAGTCTTGTCGTCTTTTTTTGGGTTGGAATTACAGCCGATAACGAAAATTAGAAATAACATCAGTAAATTTTTCATTTTTTCTCCGTAAAATAAGTTGGTCTTAAGAAAAAGTCATAACGCGAATATAACAAAAAATTTCAAAAAAAAAACAAAAAGTTTAAATTCACTATTTGATCATAGTGAGTATCATTTTGAACTTAGTAAGCGCTTTGACCGCATGCGGCTCATTTGCCGGCATAATGATCATGTCGCCCGACTTTAGATGAAACGGTGTGCCTGAGATATATATTTCCACCTCGCCGTCAAAAACCTGAACCATCGCATCAAAAGGCGCGGTATGTTCACTCAAAGTTTGACCTTCATCAAAAGCAAAAAAAGTAATCGTTGCCGTTTTTTTGTTAATTATCGTTTTACTTACAATCGAACCCTCTTGGTAATTTCCGAGCTCAGTCATTGCAGAAATTTTCTTATCCACAACCCTCCTTTTAGTCGCTCACTTTTCGATACCGTAATACCGAAAGAGTGAGCATGATAATTGAAAACACAGATAATACAATAACATGAAAACGGATATCGTAAAAACCGGAGCCTTTAAGCAGAATGTCGCGCATGATCTTTATATAATGTGCGACTGGATTCAAAAGAGTCATATTTTGCGCCCACTGCGGCATACTTTCGATGGATGTGAAAAGTCCGCCCAACAATATAAAGATGACTATAATAAACCAAGCAATGAACATCGCTTGCTGTTGAGTATCTGTGATAGTAGAAATAAATAAACCCATTCCAAGTACGACCAACAAATAAATGGCTGCCGTCCCGAAAACAAGCCAAAGACTGCCTACAATTGGAATATGAAAAATCAATTTTGCAACAGCTAATCCAAAAGCAAGAATAAACAATCCCAACAACCAGAAAGGAAGCAATTTGCCTATTATAAATTCATATTTTTTTATGGGTGTCACATTTAATTGTTCTATCGTCCCAATTTCCTTCTCTCGCACAATATTCATTCCAGACAAAAAAAGCCCGATCATAGATACGAGAGAAACCAGGATCCCCGGTATCATGTACGTTTTGTAATTTAGCTCCGTATTATACCAATATGAATACTCTATTTTGATCACGTTCGGAATATTGGCAACCTGAGGTTTAAACTGAAGCTCCTGAGAAAAAGTGCTCACGATATTGGATGCATACGACTGTATCAGCCCGGCTGAATTACCGTCTTCCGCATTGATAACGAACTGAACTTTTGAAACGCCGAGCTTATGAATATTTTTTTCAAAGTCTTTAGGAATTTGCAGAATCATCTGCGCATTATTACTTTTAAGGTCATTTTCACCAAGTTCATCTGAAAAAGACCGATCAACTAATATAAAATATTTTGAAGATGTAAATTTTTCTGTCATTTTGCGAGAGATCGTACTTTGATCACGATCAATCAAGTGAAATCGTACATTTTTGATATCAAATGTTGCGGCGTTAGTCAGGATCAACAACTGGATAACGGGCATTCCGAATATAATCGGGAGCATGCCTTTGTTTCGGAATATTTGTAAAAACTCTTTTTGAATGAGAAACCAAATGATGCGCATAAGTCTTTTATTGTAATCTTATTTTAAATTTTTTTAGGCTGACAGCCATAAAAAACAATGTCATTCCGCCTAATATTAACGTTTCCTTCCACAGATACTCCAGACCGATTCCTCTTAGCATAATTCCTTTCACAATAATCAGGAACCATTTAGCGGGAACGATGTTACTAAAAATCTGCAGTGGCCAAGGCATCGAGGAAACCGGAAAGATGAATCCCGACAAAATAATTACAGGGAGCATCAAACCAGCTAATGCGATCATCATAGCTGTTTGCTGGGTTTTACTTATAGTTGATATCATAATTCCAAGCGACAAAGCAGTAACAACAAAAAGCAGGGCTTCTATAAAAAACAAAATATAGCTGCCTTTAAACGGGACATCAAACACAAAACGAGCAAGAATAATAATCGTGGCCGTATTAACAAATGACAAAAACAAATATGGAAGAACTTTTCCGACAATAATCTCATATGGTTTAAGCGGTGAAACCAAGAGTATCTCCATAGTTCCCAATTCTTTTTCCCGTGTGATTGTTATGGAAGTCATCAAAGCGGAAACCAACATCAAAATCACAGCAACCAATCCCGGGACAAACATAAAAACGCTTTTGAGTTCAGGATTATAAAGCATCTTTACCTCTGGAACGATTTGTGGAACTAACTCACCTTGATTTTTCAGGCTCAATTGATATTCTTGAATTATCGATGAAGTATAGCCGATTAACAGGTTTGCCATATTCGGATCATTGGCGTCAGCGATGATTTGAATATGCGCCTGGCCGTCTCTCAGGAGCCGCTGCGCAAATTCCGGTTCAAATACGATCACTTCTTTTACAATTCCCTTACGAAATACCGCTTCCATATCCGAATCTTTATTGATGTCGTCCTTAAGCAAGAAATATCCTGAAGAGAGTAATTTTTGCTTTATTTCTAATGTGACATAGTCATTGGAATGATCGACGATGGAGATATTCGCGTCATTGATTTCATTGCGAATGGCAAAACCGAACAAAATAAGTTGGATCACTGGCATGCCGAAAAGAATTAGCATGGTACGTTTATCTCGGAAAATATGATAAAACTCTTTTATGACAAATCCTCTGAAACTTTTCATATCGCACCTGCTCTTTGAGGACGCGCGAGCTTGAGAAAAACATCATCCATCGAAGAAGCCCGGAAGCTTTCTTTAAGCCCCCGCGGCGTATCCAGCGCCGCGATACGCCCATCCACCATAATGGAAACGCGGTTGCAATATTCCGATTCGTCCATATAATGCGTCGTGACAAAAACCGTTACGCCGTCGGAAGACGCCTCATAGATCAGGTTCCAAAACTGGCGTCGCGTGATCGGATCCACGCCGCCCGTAGGCTCGTCAAGAAATACTATTTTTGGATCATGGATCACCGCAATGGAAAAGGCCAGTTTTTGTTTCCATCCGAGGGGGAGTTCGCTGATCAGCATATTACGTGCATGTTCCAATTCAAGTCTTTTCAACAAAGAATCTGTTTTATCGCGGATCTGCAGATCACTGAGGCCGTACACACCGCCATAAAAGCGTATATTTTCTTTAACTGTCAGATCTTCGTATAAAGAAAACCGCTGGCTCATATAGCCGATATTTCTTTTGATATTTTCTGTTTCTTTGAACACGTCAAATCCTGCAACGGTTGCCATTCCCGATGTAGGCGAAAGAAGCCCGATGAGCATACGAATTGCCGTGGTTTTTCCGGCGCCATTAGCGCCGAGAAACCCGTAGATCTCGCCTTGTTTGACATCAAAAGTAATCTCATTGACCGCAATAAAATCGCCGAAGCGTTTGGTCAATTTTTCCGCCCGAATGGCATAAGCAGTATCAACCATTGTTATGAGACTCCATTAAAGACATAAAACAATCTTCGATGTTGGGCTCGATCAATTTCATTTCGACCTGCTTTATGTTTTGTTCCGACAAATAATTACCGATCTCATCGTTCGAAAATCTATTTCTCCGGTCGGTATAATGCAGAAATTCGCCGAATGGATAAACCGAATGGGTGTGAGGGAATTTTCTAAGCGCAACGATCAGCTCGTGTGTACTCTGAGCTTTAACCGCCAGAAGCGGCCGGTCAAAAGTCTTTACTATGCTTTTCGGGGTATCAATTCCAAGAATGTTCCCGTTCTGGATCAACGCGATCCGGTCGCACAAACCGGCCTCGTCCATATAAGGAGTTGAAACCACGATCGTAATCTCCTTTTGCTGAAGACGTTTCAACATTTCCCAAAATTCTTTTCGTGAAACCGCATCGACGCCGGTTGTGGGTTCGTCCAGAAAAAGAATTTCAGGTTTATGAATTAATGCGCACGAAAGAGCAAGCTTTTGTTTCATGCCGCCGGATAATTTCCCAGCGCGCCGGGTTTTAAAAGGCTCGATCTGAACATAAATATCTTTGATCAGGTCATAATTTTCTTCGACGGTTGTTCCAAAAACGGAAGCAAAAAACTTAAGGTTTTCTTCGACACTCAAGTCCTGATACAAAGAAAAACGCCCCGGCATGTATCCTATCTGAGTGCGCAGTTTTCTGTAATCCTTTACAACATCCAAACCGTTGACGGACGCTTCTCCATCATCAGGCAAAAGAAGAGTTGTAAGCATTCGAAACAAAGACGTTTTTCCTGCACCGTCCGGCCCGATGAAACCGAAAAGCTCGCCTTTTTCAACGGAGAAATTTAAAGTGTTTACAGCAACAATATCGCCATACTTTTTAGTCAGATTTTTAACGACAACCGCAGGCATTATTTCACCAAATCTGTTTGTTTCCGTTGATATAAATAATATCCGGCAAAGCTGATCAATGCCCACACGACTGTCCTTATCGTCATAGCCATGACTGTCCGGTTTTCAAATAATCCTCCAGACCACACATGAATACCGAACGCGATGAAAATCACTCCGGTTGAAATGAAAATGAAAAATGCGAGCTTTACGCCCCAGGATCTGATAAACCAAAGCCCGATACCAGACAATATGTAGAGAAAGCCCGCACAGAAATTGAACCACAGAACAAAAGGAACATATTGTCCTGCAGCCAACCTAGCCTCCCCGTTAAAAAACAATACGGCGCCGCCTTCTTTGATCGTTGCGATACCGAAGAATAAAGCAAAAGCCGCCAAGATTCTAAAAAAAAGTACATGATTCATTTTTGTTTACATCCTTATTCAAAAAAATTGCTATAGGAGAATAAGTTCTTTTCCATGACAAGAACCGCATGTTCGGAGGCTTTCAAGTCATCCTCTTTGAGTGTGTTGAGTTCTTTGATAACCGACGCCAAAAAATTGTGTAATTGTTGATGGGCGTTTCCGGTCATCGTACATTTTTTGAAAACTAAGTCCAATTCAGTCTGAAGTTGTGAATTAAGACGTTTATAGTCTTCGATGCCCGGACGCGGAGTTTCCGTTTTGAATACGGTAACAAGACGTTGTAGCTTGGCGACGCCCTCATTTGTCTGCTGATCCGCCTTCCATTTTTTCCCTTGGTCTAGTTGTACGGGTTCGATCTTGTGCGAACTTTCATCTTCGCTGTGTTTGTGTTTACAGCTTCCGAGAGAAACGAAGCTGAGTACAATCACTAATGTGAGTAATGTTTTCATAACTGCCTCCTTTATTTAATAAGGTTGTTTAAATTTAATTTCTCCGGGCATGCCGATCTTGAGCGATCCGTCATTGGTCACACGCACCTTCACGGCATACACCATATTTACACGCTCCTGTTTGGTTTGAATGATCTTGGGCGTAAATTCCGCCTTAGAGGAAATCCAGCTGATCTCGCCCTCGAGTTTTATGTTTTCCGTTTTGTTTTGGTCGATCAGAACTTCCACCTTCTCGCCGATCTTAACCTTGGGCAACTGGTCGCCGCTAACGTACACGCGGAGAAACATCGTGGAAAGATCCGCGATCTTGTATAGCGGTTTCCCGAAACCGATGACCTCAAAAGGTTCAGCAAATTTCGTTAAAATCGTTCCTTTGACAGGATTGATAATGATGCTTTTCTGAATCTGGTCATTGATCTGGCGAATTTGAGAATCCAACGAACGTATATCCGACAAAACCGCTGCGTTTTGTGTTTCGATAGAAGCCATTTGTTTATCCAGCACGTTCAATTGTCCGTTAATATCGTCGAGCTGTTTCTGCGTTGCCGCGTTCTCTTCGAACAGTTTTTCCAATCGCTGTTTTTCGATCAGCGCAACATTCTTTTGTTCCTGCACGACGTCGATCTGAGCGAGAATATTTGCTGACTTTGAGCGGATGCTTTGTTGTGATGCCAAAAGCTGTTCGCGTTTCAGAGCAAGCTGGGTCGTGTCGATATAACCCACAACGGCATTAGCATTGAGCGTCAACCCTTCTTCTGCTTCAAAACGAAGCAACTTTCCGCCGGCCTCAGCGGAAATAATGATTTCTGTGGCTTCGAAGTTACCGTACGCGTCCGATTTATCGTTATTTCCAGAACAACTTATGACGGTTAACAATGTGAGCGCTAAGAATAATTTTTTCACCTTTATTCTCCTATGGTAATGAGGTAATCTCTTTGAGCTTTGATGAGTTGTATCTTGTGTGATTCTAAAGTCAATGATGCCTGATGTTCGGCATTAAGTTCGGTCAGATATTCCGACGATGTGACCACGCCGTTATCAAGCTGGCTTGACAACTGTTGCGTAACTTTTTTTCTCAGCGCGATGATATCCTGGTCCAGCTTTATAAGCTCCTGCAGTTTGTCGATTTCCGACAGGTTTTTATGAGCGGCAATGCTAATGTTTTTTGTAAAAACCTCTTCCTGAGTGATGATTATTGATTGTTGTTGTTTCAGGATCTCCCTGTCACGGTTATCGGTGTTCCAGTTCCAGAAAGTCCAGGTTGCGCGGAGGCCGGCGATATAGTATTTCTGAAATGTATTGTCAAACGCATTGATACCCGGACGCGCATAGGATAGCTGGAGGAATGCCGAGACCTTCGGCAAATTGCGCCGGCCGGTAAGATCGATCGAGTGGCCGATCTTTTTTCGTGACAGATCGAACGCCGCGTATTCGGGACGTTTTAGTGATGTACCGGAACCGCCGGCAGTAACATCATGGGGGATCGCAAGATTCAGCGATTCGTCCAGCGGGGTATTGAGTAATTGCGACAAAATATCGATCGAGGCCATTTTGTTCGCTTTGGTCTCTGCTACGGTTTGAGTGATCTTCAGCAGTTCCGCTTCGAGAATGTCTGCATTGCTCGGGAGTATGGTCCCGTTTTTTACTTTTGATCGGATACTCGTAAGTTTGGTGCGCACATCCTCATCGGTTAACCTGAGTGAACGTTCTTTTTCCTGCAAGAGCAATACGGAAAAATAGGCCTCATTGACCTGAGTTTTGAGCTTGTAGAGTTCCACCTCAACGGACTTTTTATCAACAACTGTCTGAGCCTTTTCGACTTCTTTTTGTTTTGAAATGACTCCGAAATCGTAGATAAGTTGATTGGCCACAAGCGAAGCCTGGTACCCGTCTTTATGCTGCTGAGGGATTGAGACTGTTGGCAGCGAAATTGGAAGTACGGTTACGTCCGACTGATAGGATGTTTGCGCATTCAATGTCGGCTCAGGAAGATATTTCGCATTGAGGTTTTTCAGACGCAGTTCGAGCATGTTGTCGTACAGTTTGATCTGCTTGCTCAGAGGAAATTGTTCCATTGCCTTTTGATAACACTCCTCCAGCCTCAGGGTGTCTGTCGGGGGCGAGAGGAAAAACCAGTATAAAAAAAGAATCTTCATTTTTTGTATAATCCGTTTAATATGAATTGGGTCATTTGTTCTTTTCGTTGTTCGATAAATTCGTCAAAACCATCATGATCAAGGCCGAAAACAGCGTGTAACATCGGTTTGGCTATAAAAGGGAAAATGCATGACGAAACTATCGTGACCATCAGCTGCAATGGAGCAATTGGAATATATTTTCCCGTATCAATTCCTTCCTGGATTTGAGTGAAAAATTTCTGCGGACGCAGGAGTGCATTGTTGGCGATGAATTGTTTCATTCGCTCCGGATTCTGAGTTAACTCATGCAGAACAAATCCGGGGATGTAAGGGTTGGATTTGATAAGATCAATGTAATTATGAATAAGTTTTTTTATCTTTTCTTCCAAAGTCAAGTCGGACTCAATTATGGAACCAACCAGCGGCAATATTTTCAGTGCCGCTTCTCTGAAAACCGCTTCAAAGAGCTGATCTTTACTTCGAAAATAATAATGAAGCATAGCTTTATTGATCTGTGCTTCATCCGCAATTTCCTGCATTCTGGCGCCATCAAAACCCCGTCGATGGAATATTTTCCTCGCCGCTTCTATTATTTTGTCCTCTGTTTTGCTATCTAAACCATTATTAATCATATGTTTTTAATTAACCTTACGGTCAAATTATATAGTTAAATCATTTGGTTAAACAGAATATAAAACATAAAACGCTGTTTGTCAAGAAAAAAATTCATCAATTGCAAGTTTTTGTTAAAAAATACCCATGAAGTGTGTTTTTCGAAAACTGAATCCCAGACAAGTCGATGAGACGGGAAATCA
Organism: bacterium; assembly: GCA_008933615.1. Lineage (NCBI taxonomy): Bacteria > bacterium. The sequence goes on from WBUR01000021.1 coordinate 51,041, forward strand.
TGGCTGAGAACTAAAATATCTATTTGCTTTCTTGTCGCTATTTGGATCGTTGCCAATGCCCAAAAGTCCAATCTCATTAAGTTACATGCACTAAAATAATATCTCTTAATTTAATAATATACCCTCATCCACAATTCGACACGCTCCTTCATCTGCTTATCTCCATACTCCGTCTGACCTCCGCCGACGAGTATGCTTGGCCAAAAAATGAATTCTACGTTCGTAACAGGCTTGTAATTCACTTGTAACGAGAGAAGATAACTCTTGTCAGACAGATTGTAAATCGTGTATAGAGACGGGGTGAAGTAAAGCCAGTCAAAAGGCTCGGGATATGTTAGTTTGACGTACAGATAATCCAGCATCAGTGTACCGGTTCTAAAGTATGTTTGACTGATACTAAGCGCCTGCTGCGCTGCTAAGAAACTACTATTATCGGCGCTCTTTTGTAAAAAATCGATATATTGTTTGTACTCGTGTCTTTTCAATCCAAGACCGTTATGATAATATTCAGCAATAAGGGTAATATTGAAGGCGTTTAAGTAGCGAACGCCAAACAGATATGAGAATTTATCGGCACGTCGAATATTAATGGAATCGTTAAAAATTGTATACCGCGGTGCATCCATGTTGAGGCCTAGCTCACCGTGAATTTCAAAGTTCTCCCTGACGTTCCGGGCAAAATCCAATCCGTATCTTTTCGTTTCATTTTTACTATAATAAGTCATCAGGTCAATGTCTGTGTCCCATAACAAAAAATACGTTTTCAACGCAAGATCCGTTTTCTTAAACTCGCCGTATCGGCTATTCGGGATCTCTGAGGAAGGGATCACAGCAAACGTCAGAGCGAAACTCTGCAAGGCTTCGGATGACAAACTTTTTATGTACTCGACATTGGCCGAAAGCAGTCCTGCTTGTGCAAGTTCCGGGTTTTCAGCGTCTTTCACCGGATTGACAAATCCGACGGGATTGAACGCGTAGCCCTTTCCCCAATTGTAGGTGCGCTTTCCCGCCTGCAATGTTGTATTGAAGGATGGATTGTAGCTGCCGTACGCCTCAAACAAATCAAATCGCATATCGGCATCGTTGTAATAGGTTGCGTGTGTTTTCAAATGAAAGCCGATATCTTTCGTGCGATAGTCGGCATTGAGATAAGGCTCTAACCTGTACTGCGAGAGCAATGATGATGACGGACGCTCTTTCAGGAATTGAAGTTTGTATAGCGCCGAGCTTTGGTCCATGTGAAACAGCGTGTATTTCACATCGAGGTTGCCGCTCCAGTCAAGTTTTTTTTCATCTTGAGTTTCGGCCGGCGCTCCAGTCGTCTCGACTTGCCCAAACGCAACACCCCATGACACGAAGACCAAAATAGATATAAATTTTCCAGCAAGTCGCATTATTTTAGATCTCCTAACCGCCCCATGTAATTCAGCGTGAACACTTCATCGGGGAATTGCCGTTTTTTGATGGTTTGATAAATCATCAAGGAACGATACCCTTTGTATAGAGGACTGTATGTTTCGATTACGGAAGGCCGTGTCAATCCGCCTCCAAAATTTTTGTCATCTTTGAACTCGAGTGTTTTAATAAGCATGCCGCTGGCCGAATACGCTTCAACTTTACGAAGTATTTTCTTGTCTTTCGTAATCCACATCTTCAGTTTGTCGTACGCAACCGTTTTGTTCTTCGCCTTCAAATCGAGAATGAACTCATAATCCGTTCCTTCCGCATAAGCCGCGTCGTACTCCTCAGAATACTCCAACTGCATAAGGTCCGCATTGTTGAAAACGCCGCCAACAACGGACTGCAAACTTGTAATGCGTATGGGTTTGTTTACGCTCGGGACGTAAAGCCACATATTCTCCCCCAAGCGAAGCGTTGCCCTTCCTTTTTCACTCGCAGGGAGTAGATAGAGCATCGCAATCTTATCCTTTCCTTTCTTTATCGTGTAGAACGTGAACTCTTTCTTCGATCCGTTTGGCTCTTCGTTGATAAGTTTGCGGTTAGCCTCATAGGATTCCGGCATGAGATTGTCGTCAACATCCTTTAAGAGGCTGTTGGCGTCTTGCGCTGAAAGAGTATATGAGAAAAGCGCCATGATAATTAGTTTTTTCATAAAACTCTCGTTTCTTTCATATTAAAAGTAGTGATTTATCTTACACATGTCCTAACGCATCCACCGGTTCCATTTTCGACGCCTTATACGCGGGTTGGAATCCTGCGAAGAGCGACACGAGCATGACGATAACCGCAAGCCAAACAATTTCGCCTGTAGGGATACTCGGCGCGAGAGACACATTCATCTGACCAAACGTGAAATCAATCTTCGTTATGTTCATCACCCATAACATGACGAGTCCGACAACTATGCCCGCAATCGTGCTAAGCAATCCCATAGCAAATCCTTCGATCAGAAAAAGAGAAAGAATCCGCCGGGGCGGCGTTCCGATTGCCGCGATGGTCCCGATTTCACTGATTCTCTCGTACACTGACATCGTCATAATGTTGAGAATGCTAACCAGAACAATGGTAATCAAAATGAATTTCACAACAAAGATCAGAAGGTCAACGATACGTGCAATACTGGCAAACGGTGAAAGTTGTTCCCATGTGTGCACTTCAAATAAGGCATCCGGCGCGGCGGATTCTTTTTTCAGCTGCAAAGAAACCGCGCTAAGTTTATCGAACTTATGTAAATGAATCGCAATTTCAACAACCTCCGGCTGATCCATTCGCAGAAGCGTCTGTGCGTCCTGGATGTGTATGTAGCCATCCTTGCCGGACGGACCGAAGACGCTCTCCGTTACCGCAGCAATACGCAGCGTTACGGCGTTAACCGAGCTTTCCTTATTCGTTGCGACAAGAACAATTTCATCTCCCGTCTTCAGCGAAAGCCCTTTCATGAGATTTTCCGGAACCAAGATTTCTCCCGGTTTTAGAAATTGGTCGGGATCCGGTACGTCTCCTTTGATACGTTTTACGAACCCTGACACAGTGCGGTTTTCCATTTCCGGATAAACAGCGCTCAAGCGAATGTTGGATGTCTGAGCGTAGTTACTGATCATCGCGCCGAATTTAATCCGCGGACTGTATGCCGCTATTTCAGGCATGTTTTTCAGCATCTTTTCGATCTTCGCCAACTCCGCTCCTGAGAGAATGAGGTTGAGGGGCTGATTATCAATAGATTCCACATACCCTTTTACGTGTATTTGCAGATCGCCCATCACTGTGTTTGTCAATACGCCAACCATTTGTGATTTGAAGGAAATGGCCAAACCACCGAAGACCACCACGAGAATCACTCCAAACGCAATAAGCGATGTAGTCAAGAGCGTTCGTCGTTTGTTACGAAACAAATTTCGGAGCGCAATTATGATCAGATTCTTCATAGTTCATCCCGCCTTTCTGTTTTCCGTGTTGACGATGCTTCCGTCTTCCAAAGTGTAAAGAATTTCTGCTTCTCCGACAATTTTAGGGTCATGAGTTGAAAAGATGAACGTGGTGCCGTATTCGCTCGTCATCTCGTGCATGATGCTTATAACTTTAAACGCGGTGGTATGATCGAGGTTAGCGGTGGGTTCATCGGCAAGTACAATTTGCGGATTCGTTACTAATGCGCGAGCCACCGCCACACGTTGCTTTTGACCGCCGGAAATTTTGTTCGGATATTTGTCTTTTTGATCGGTCATGCCTACTTTTTCCAGCAGTCGCAGCACACGATCACGGCGCTCCTTTAAAGGAAGCCGGTCGAGCATAAGGAGAGGATACTCGACGTTCTCATATACCGTCAGAACCGGAATGAGATTGAAATTCTGGAAAACAAACCCAATGGTTTTTCCGCGAAACGCCGCCGCTTCGGCGCGGCTGAACAATCCTACGTCGACACCGTTCACAAACACTTTTCCTTCCGAAGGCTTATCCAGACAGCCGATGAGATTCAGCAGGGTAGACTTTCCGCTTCCTGATGGGCCGATAAACGACACAAACGTTCCCTTCAGGATTTCTACATTTATCTCCTTCAATGCATGAACAGGAATTTCTCCCGTTTGGTAGACCTTCCTCACGTTTTCCAGACGAATCAAACTCATGGGTGCCTTTCAATAATGTTTGATAAAAAGTATACTAAAATTCTCATAAAATCAAAATCGAGTAAAACGAGCTTAGCCAATCTTTTTAAACTTTATTCTTTCTGTTATCACTTGATTAATTTCAAACCCTCCAATGCCGATTTGTCATCCGGGCTATACATCAAGACCTTATTGAAAAGAACTTTTGACTCACGGGTTTTTTGTAATTTAAGCTTATTCCAGGCAAGCAAAAGCACTGAGTCGTAGTCGAAAGGATAGAGATTCACAACCTTTTCGATAAAACCATCTGCCTTTTCGTAATTTTCCCGGCCATAATAAATGAGTCCTAATCGATAATTGGCAATTGTATTTTGGGGATCGATCGCAAGAATTTTATTGTAAAGGTCAATCACTTCCTCCCATTTTCCCTGCGCAGAAGCGGGGTAAGTCATGCCAAATCGCGCTTCAATGGCATAAGGTTTTAATGAGATAGCTTTACTATAAAAGCCGATGGATTCGTTGAACTGTCCACCGAGGTAATTCAGCCAACCAAGCCGAAGATTCATTTCATAAGAGTCAGCCTGATACACCGCTTTGATTTGATCAATGGCTTTGATGTAATTTCCGCTTTTCTCTAATACATAGTTTTCTCTAAACGCCTTGATTACTTCGTCCTGTCCAAACAAAGAAATAGGGAATAGAACAAACAAAATAATCGTCCATAGATTTGTGTGCTTTTTCAATAGTTCCATATAATGCCTCCAGTAATTGAATGGTTAGTGTATTGAATAGTATTATAAATATTATGATCAGGCAATGCCGGAATAAATGAACTTTCATATGCAAGCATCGAATAATCAAACCTAATTTTAAATGCCGGCTTTAGCGGAAGTATCAGTCGCCCACCATAACGTCGTTTGATAATATCAGTACCATTGTAAACGACAAATCCATCGTTGCGCAAAAAGTTATGCATGTCGCCGAGGCTTCCATATCCTTCAATCCATATCCGGCTTGTCAATTTAAAGCCCATGAGCTGGTCAAAAATTAATCTGTTTTGAGACCTATCGCCGGAATTTGTTTCAGATTGATAGGATACCGTTGAAACAGTATACAAATTTAAATTTCCCAAAGGATATAACGTAAGTAAAAAGTCACCCTGGATCTGCCGGGCATTATTCAATCCTGCATAATAAAAGGATGCACCCAAGGTAAAATAGCTGAAGTTTCTATAGATGGATACAAAACTTACGATATCATTTTCCGAAAATGTTTGGGTAGTAATCCGATTCTGCCCTTGCCTGAAATCCGTAACTTCAACAGGATATCGGATATTAATGTAATGTAGCCCCAAAAGCATATTTAATCCTTTTGCCAAGCGGGCATTTCCCGATAAATAGTACTGGTGCAAAGATGTTTTATAGTCAGGATTGGAAGAGAAAATGCCGCCTTGTTGTGAGTATACAAAAGAGGTTTTGGCGATATAACTATAAGCGTGAAATATTGAAATTTTTGGATTCAAACTATGCTTTAAGCTTAGATTGAAATAATGATGCCCTTTTGAAATATATTGTGCCCCGTTTTTTTGCGAATCAATATTGATAGAATATTTATTCGTCACGGATGGATTTGCGATAAAACCTGAATTGTAAGTAAAATCCAATTGATCTATTAAATTATTTTCTTTGATTCCGATTTTTTCTTTCAATTGCCATGAGAATGTAGCCGCTAAAATTTCAGCTTCCGTTTGACGGCCTGAATATAAGTAAGAATAATACAAGTATTCTTTCAGAAAGGTTTCAACCGAGTTAACGGCATACGCTTTTTCGAAATGACGAATGGATTGATGATAATTTTGTTTCTCAAAATACGCTATCCCCATGCGTACTCTCAAATAATAAAAATCGATTCCGTGGTCAAGCGACTTTTTCCCTTCGATAATCAACTTATCCCATTCTTTTTCTAACCAAAGAGAATACGTTATTTTATCTACTGTAGCCATATTCACGACTTCTTGCGAAGCGCCGTTGTAAGCTGAAAACAGTATTAAAAAGAATACCCCTAGTCGTTTATACATATAGCTCGTATGTTAATTTGATTGGTTTGTATCTCGAACTCTTTTATACCTCTCTTGTCGACGTAGAAAAAAAAACTTATTTCTTTGCTTTTCTTACCGAAAACTTTTGTTGTTGTTTTTGAATTTAGTACAAGCCGCGTATCTGATAAGGCGTCATGTGAACCGGCATAAGTTAAGCTGAATTCTCCACTCTTATAGCGAAAAAAAGGCGCGACGAAATCCTGTAAAACGAGGTTTTTTGGGTTGAATACCATATTGAGGGGATAAGCGTCATGCAGAACAAATTCTTTATTAAAACCTAAACAAACCTTGTACGCCGCCAAATAAAAATAATACAGTAATGATCTTCTATCGCCTTCAAAATGGATAAAGTGCATCATCGCATCGTCTATTTTGAAATACGCCTTAGACTTTGATTTCTCACATTCAATATACTTATTTAAAAAGTAATCGATTTTGACCTCCCAATCGGCTTCATGTTCTGCGCTGTCGATTACATTAAATTTTATCTTTTCTCCAGGAATAAAGAAAAAAGCTCTTCGCAATGAAGGATTCACTTGTATATTTGAAATCGTTTGATTCTTTTCTGGGGTGGCAACTGTTTTTAATTCCACATTTTTAGATGTTTTAAGAAAATAATTGCTTATTGGATAGTCTATCGTTTTAGACCCTATATAGGGCGTTGCCTGCACCTGAAAGTGCAAATGCGGATAAGGCGAATTACCTGAATTACCGCATTTGCCGAGTAAATCGCCTTTTTTTACCTTATCGCCAGACGTTACCTGTACGGTACCCTGCTTGAGGTGGCTTAGTTTTGTATATAAGTATTCGGCGTGCTTAATAATAATTGTATTTCCCCAGTTATTCTCAAGATTTTTTTCACCAATCATGTTGTCTTGAATATCGTCCACTACTTCCTCAATAGTACCGTCGGCGGGAGCAATAATGTTTTTGTTGTAACAATAATAGTCTTCCGTGTAGTCGCCTTCATTTTTGTAGGTCTTTCCTGCGTCATCTGCCATTTCAAAATCCCAGGCGTGTCGCCATCCGTTTTTATGAGTATATTCCCCATTATGTCCCTGTGTTATGACCCATTCGCCAAAAAAAGGCAAAAAAATAGAAACAGGGCTTTCTTTGCCAAAACGTTCTGTATGATTGATGAATGAATAAAGATTTTTCTCGGGTGAATTTTGCTGTATAAACAGAGTGTTCAATTTTGCGTTGTTATGCACCCTGAATTTAAGTGCGTATAAAAACAATAAGGTAACAATATTGAAAGGTAAGGAATAAATCGGCAGATGATACAATGCTAAAACGGAGCTTAGGCTTATAGTAAGAATAGCAACCATCGGTATAAGAAGTATAACCGCTAAATACGAGTTGCGATTCGGTATGATGAAGTATCCGCCAATGGCAATAGCCGATAAAATATAATTGAACCCGATGTAGCTATAGCCGACTTCAGTAAAACGCGCGCCGATAAGTAAGTAGAATAAGTATGCAATGTAAAAACCAATTAAAGAGAGGATAAACCCTATTCTGGAATAAACCAGTAAGCCTATTGCTACCAAAACACCAGCAAAAACACTATGCTGAAAAAGAATTGCCCCTAAAGATAAAAAATATCCTTTTAATGAAACCGGTATTGGAATACTGTTCCACCATTCGTATAAATCGACAAACAAACTTCCGCCAATAGTATATAGATCATTTAAAGTGTAAATTTGCCTCTCATTCAGCCCCAGAGCCTGAAATTCACGGGATGCAAGTGTCAATGCCCACAATGACAATACGAAGGGAACACTTAAGTATGGTAGACCATATTTGCCGATAATGCCTTCAAGCGCAACTGAAAAAAACAGCGTCAATACCGCTGCAAGCAATACTAATAAGAGAAGCAAGATTCCGGGTTGAAAATAAACCCCTAAACCCAGACCTACGAGCAATGAGTTAAACCCATAATAGCCCTGTCGTATTCTAAATTTATCAAAACCAATCCAAAGGGCCGTAGCATTGCTAATTAATACCGAAAACAATCCGAATAAGCCCGTATAAAAATCAACAAAGGTTACCAGCAAAAGAATGCTTGCAAAAACTTTATTGTCCGAAAAAAAAACCTGAGAATAACTGTTTAATATACCCTGCAAATACCATTTCAGACTGCTCATAGACTTCAACATGTTGTTTTTACAAAACTGCTCAATACATAATTTGTTCCAGCAGATTTCGCAGATTCAGTCAGCTATTTTTATCCGCGTAAATTAGCGCGATCTGCGTGAGATAAATTCATAGTTTATATGTAACTACTCAGTATTAGAAATTTTATGTCCCATGAAGCCGTGAGGGATCCATAACAAAACGCATGCCTTCTTAGCGGGAATCAAAGAATTGTTGTTTAGTTACATTACAGGCTAAGTTTTTTTAAATGTTCCGGAAATTGTTCCAACATGTTCATGCTTTCAAGGGTTTCATTGTTTTTGATAACATGCGGATTTCCTTTGGTATCAATCATTACAACATTGGGTCTTAGCGTAATAAATTGCAGCCATTGGGTATTGTTATAAGCCCCTATGCGCCTGATAATATAATGATCACCTTTTTTGAGCAAAGGGAAAAGTACGCTGCCGCGAATTACGTCAATATTCATACAAAGGGGTCCGTATATAGTTGTATCTTCAGACTGATCGGAAGTGGGTTGCGCCGGACGTATATCATGTTCGTACCAAAATGAAGTGAATAAAAAGTTTACTCCTGCATCAATTATTGTTGCGCGCCGGCCATCAGCAAGCCGCTTATTGGCAACTACGGTACCCAGAATATAGCCGGCATCGTCGATAAGCGCCCGTCCCGTTTCCAGTATTAGCAGCGGCAGGTTATCGGGCTTAATTTCCGATTTCATGAAGGCCGATGTAATGGCTTCGGCAAATTCGTCGAATGAGGGCGCAGTATCGCTTCCGGGGTAATAGGCTCCTTTCAGTGTATTTTTCGATGCAAATCCCCCGCCCAAATCAATGTACTTGATTGTGTGTTTATGCTTTCGTTCAATCCCGATAGCCAAATCAGCCAGTTTGGATGCAGCGATGCGATAAGCATCGGTACTCATCATATAGGTTCCAATGTGGGTATGCAAACCAAGCAGTTCGATTTTTTTACTAACCATAATTCGGTTTAACGCATCCCATGCCTCGCCGTTTTCATAATTAAAACCAAAGCGATCCCATTGTGGATAAATGCCGGTATCCATATTTACACGAATGGCAACTTTAGGCTTCTTTTCTAATTTATCTGCCAGTGCGATTATGTCATACAGCTCATCGAAATGATCGATATGTATAAGCGATCCATTGTTAATAGCTTTAGCCAGATCCTCAGTTGTTTTATAGGGCCCGTTAAAAATTATGTTGTTTCCAGGAACTCCGTTCGCAATGGCTTTGTCGTATTCAAAACCGGAGACCACTTCAGCCCACGATCCTTCCTGATGGAATACCTTGCAGACCGCATTCAGGTAGTTCGTCTTGTACGACCATGCAAATTGAACTTTCGGATAACGTGACGCGAATGCCCTGTAAGCTTCTTTATAGGTTTTTCGAATAGTTGATTCAGAAAAAACATAAACCGGTGACCCAAATTCTTCAATCAGCGTCTTTACAGGAATACCATCAATGTGTGTGATCGGTTCTACACGGCTTTTGATGCCGAATTTACTTGGTAATCCCGCGTTTATTTTCTGAATTAGCGGCCGTTCAAACGGAAGTTTTTCCATGGTTGTTTTTACAACTCCCCTTTTGTTGATAATTGTTCAAATTCATCGAGATTACAAATCATATCGTACGAATAGCGAATGAACATTTTGCCGATATCGTAGCCAGTATAAGGTTTTACTTCATTGCCAAGAGCTAGATTAACCAATGCTTCAGGCAAATTTTGTCCGGCTCCTGTTGCGAGATAAACCCATGCAGGCAAGCGAGGGTTTATCTCGATAAGATATAGTTCGTTTTTCAATGTTCTGATCAATTCCAGTTCCATACCGCCCCGCCACTGTGTTGCGCCGATAATCCTATGCGTCAGATCAAGCATGCTCTTATCGTCGAGTGTAATGCCGCCCCATGCTTTCCCTTTATCGGTGATATACTGCTTCCGCATAGGCACCGCACCAACAGTGTTTCCTTTACCATCGCCCAAAGCCACGACATTTACTTCAGTGCCTTTTACAAATTGCTGAACAATTATGGGCAAGCCCCATTTGGCGGATATTTTGTCAAAATACATTTTCCCCTGTTCTGCATTATAGGCAATATACGCATCGTAAAATTTGCCCTTGACTACAACAGGGTAGTCAAAATCTTCCGTGAGATCATTGATGTCAACTGGGCTGGTAATGGCTTTGCTGAAAGGTACCTTTACATCGTATTTCCTGCCAAATTCAGGCAGGTTACTTTTTTGCCGTTCCTCAAATTGCTTGCGAGTTGGCAGAAAAGTGCTGATTCCTATTGATTTTAGTTTGGGAGCTGATTTCATAAACGCATGAAGCTCTGAATCAAAATTCGGTATTAGAACATCAACCTTTTCAATCGCCTGTATGTGCCCTATTCGTTCGATTACGGCTTCTATGCCATCCGAAGGGTATGGAACCTTATAGGTTTTATCTACCAAATCGTGCATATACGCACCGGGCTCAAGATTCTCGTAGGCTAAACCAATAATTCGCGACTCTAAAGAAAATGATTCGCGAATGCTGCGAATCACAGGAATGCCTGGACCCGGACTGTCAATATTATTCAAGCCCGAAACAGCGATAGTTATCTTCGTTTTATTCATGTTCTTCAACTAACTGCATTTGTTTCAGCGTGGACAAGAAATCAATAAAATACCGCTCGAACGAATTTTGATCAACGTCGTATTTCGATATGATCAAACCGGTTATTTCATTCTGATTTTTACCTTGTTTTATCAATTCCAATATCTCCTGTCCAACAGGATTAAGAGAAAAGGAATCGCCTGTTGTTGGGTCAAAAACAAAACCCGACTCGCTTATTGCAACATTCTTCTTTAGGATCATGATAAGTTATCCTTTGAATAAAGTAATCAATGTTTTAACGCCGACGCCAACCGCTCCAGGCAGGAAATCCGTTATCGTCTCTGAGTTTCAACGTATCGTCGCCTCTTTTCAGTTCCGCAGTGATAATAACCGGCTTGCCGTCAATGGTTACACGCGAACCCTTAACCTCGACCTTATCGTTTTTTGAAAGATCAATATCCTGATTGTCGATGTACCACGCCGGCCCGAGATGAACGGAGATCTGTTCTTTGTCCGTTTTTATCATAAGGTGAATACCGTTTGACATTCCTTTCAAAGGCGTGATGGTATCAATTTCCATGATTGTTCCGCTTAGCGTTTCCACGGTCTTAGTATCGTACAGCCTGTGATAATTTCCTTTATGTCCCCAGCCGCCGCTGCCTCGGAATTTCCACCAACCCTGTGAATAAACGGATGAAGATAAAACTGTCAATAACAAAAACGCTGAAATTGAAAAAAACAAACTTGATTTCATGACATCCTCCAATTAAAAGTGATAAGTTTATTATATAACCATATTAGTATATAGTCACTAAAGAAAACATAAGAAAATGGTTTTTATTCCTCTATTTCTTTTCTTTGCTCCCATTCGACGTAATCCAAGAACATTTGCGCATGTTCTTTATGGATTCGCAAATGATCTTCTTTCATTTCCTTATGATACTTTTGCATGCGAGCATGGTCAGATAGAATGGTCTTATCGTCCATACCAAGTATTAGATGGCGATTCTCTAACTGTATATGGGCTTTGGCGATATGAGCATGCTTTTCGCGTATTGCAACATGGCCCTTTTCAATTTCCTGATGTATATCCATCATGGATAAAAAATACTTATCCTGGCTTACATTAACAAGCTTCGAGTAAACATCGACGGCTTTCTCTTGTTCATGGTTTAGGGAGTCATCCATAACAATCATTCTGGCGCACTCCGCCCTCAAGTGTTCATGCTCTTCCCAAAACTTACGTTTGTCCACTCCGGAACACGATGATATGGCAAAAATTAATAAGATGGCAATCAACAGAGTTTTCATGGTATTGCCCTTTTTCTTTTTATTTTTTTATATTCCAATATTTGACATGTCAAAAATATTTTATTCGCCACGTTCATCAAGCCTACACGCCAATCTCTACACATCTTTGTGAACTGCAAATATCACGCCCAACGCTAATTAATTGTATTTTGTGCATTATTTCACATGGTCAACGAGAATTGACGGGTTTATCGTCGACGAGATTATAGCCATACTTAACCATTTCTTGTTTGAATCTTAAAGATCAACAGATCTTCCCCATACAATGACCACTTGTGATTTCTAATAAAAGAGCTATTTTTACTTCAATCAGAAAAATTAGATATAAAAATAAACAAAAAAATAAGGCCATTCATGGCGGATAACACAATAATCTTCTCAATGGTTGGCGTCGGCAAGATCCACAAACCAAACAAACAGGTTCTCAAAGACATTTATTTATATTTTTGTTCAAACAAAGATCCTATTGTTTGTTTAAACGTTGAGTGTCTTTAGGTTACGTCAAGCGTTACATATATATTACTTTTACAATAACCTTCAAGTCTTTATCCAGATCAAATGCCGCATTATCAAATGAGGGTCGGTTAGTTAATCCAATGGACTGGTAATTTGAAAAACCAATTCCCTCCAGGGGTAACATTAAACCCTTTTTTATTCTGCCATCATTGTTTTCATCGTGTAATACATTAACAGCATATTTACCCTGAGGTAAGTTTTCAAACATTACAGAGGATGTGCCGTTCATAATTCTTCCTGTAAGAATTTTAAAATATTTTTTATAGTTTTCATCAGGAAACGCATCTTCTCTGTTATAAAGTGCAAAGACGACAACGCCGTTGGAATTCCGAAGTCCCTTAACCTCTACGGTTAACGAAAAACCGGTTACCTCAGTCTGCTCTTTGAATGAAGAGGATGAAATCAATAAAATCAAGCCAATCCATAGCAGGCGAAAATGTTTAGTTATCTTTTTCATTTGATTGATGATTTACATAAGTTGTTCAATACGCCTCTCATTTTTACAGAAACATTATTTATCTAAGTCAAAAACTCAGTTGTGCGAATAACCTTAAAGCAGAATTAGCCGTTTTGGTATCAGGGAAGGCAGCGTAGTTGCCAAATCGTTCATAGAGCAGAAAATCCATTCCAATATTTAGAAACGAATTAAGTTCGTATGTTGTGCCGGCCTTTAACAGTCCAACAAATTCCTCGCTTTCAGCACCGCTCAACGTGTGAATCCAATACCTTTTGTAACTGAAATGGACTCTGCCATAATTCTTGATGCGTAGACTTGAGCTGACACTAGCACTTGCCCCCGGTCCAATATTGTAATTCCTCCCAAACTCCGTTGCATACTGTGAATTCGTTGCTCCCATCAAAATTGCAGAAAGGGAGAAAGAGTTTTGCACTGTTATTGAAGCGATATCAAAATTATCAATGAACTGTCCCGAAACACTTGTTGCTGATAGTTTATAAACCGTATTGATAATGAGATCGACTTCCTTATAAACGCCGATAACATCCTTTGGGTTTCCAAACATATTGATCTTCGTATCCCATAATACGCCGCTTGCAAAAACGCCAAAGATGTAATCATTTGTATTAACACTGGCTTCTGTGTGAAAAGTGAAGTAGTCAAATGGATCTTTATGCTGCGAAACACTGAACCGGTTCCCATAGCTAAAATCAAAGGCAAAAAACGCATAGGTGTTATTCTTGGAGAGTTTTCTGCTTAAGAATACGTCGTTAACACCAAAAGATATCTGGGGGTAGAATTCCTTTTGCTTGAACGATTTTCCGTTCTTCCACGTGTCTCCTTTGATTAACCGATTGAGCCCATGCATCGGGTTTATTACGAATGCGCCGGATTCTCTGAATAGTCGTTCAAATCCGTTAGTACTTTCGTCGAGGATCAAGTTTGACACTCTGAAGGATATCTCACCCAGAAGAATTCCCGTAACAGGTGTATTCACGATATCATTGTACGATGGCGGTACAGATTCCATAAAATATTCCCACATCAAACTTCCTCCAAGTGCGTAAGGTGCCGACTCCCAAAATCCTAAACCGTTTGCCCGTGCAGCACTAAAATACATGCCGCCATGATAAGGATGTGCGAATTGATTACCAATGTATCCATCGGGGTCCCACTTAAAACCCGTCTGGAAATTTCGCTTAACTGAATTCAAGTTTATATTCGGCCAGTTACGATTCGTGAAGAACTTACTATAACTCCACACACCAATGTTTAATCCGGCCACTTCAACGGCCGGCAACCAATAGTTTTTTGGATTTACAATTTCCATAGATGGACTCAAATTCTGCAAAGGCACTTCGCGGTCTTGAGCATAAGAAGACCAGGAAGTAAAAATAGCAATGATTTGCAAAAGCATCACGACTTTATTTTTTTTCAAACGCTTCACATTATATTATAAATAAAAACAAACAAACTAACCAAAAAGTTTTACCGTTTGGTTAAGTTCAATATAGAACTTAAACTTTCGTTAGTCAAGAAAATTCCTTTAGAGCTTGCGATTTCTAATAAAATGAGTTAATTTTAGATCACTAAAAAAACAAACAGTTAATATAAACAAATAATTAAGGAACTCATGGCTGATAACAAAATAATTTTCTCAATGGTTGGCGTAGGCAAGATTCACAAACCTAACAAACAGGTTCTTAAAGACATCTATTTATCTTTCTTCTACGGAGCAAAAATAGGAGTCCTTGGACTAAATGGAGCTGGAAAGAGTACGCTTCTGAAGATAGTTGCCGGTGTAGAGAAAGACTATTTAGGTGAAATCACATCTCAAAAAGGGATCACATTTGGCTATTTGCCGCAAGAACCGGAGCTTGATCCAAAGAAAACCGTAAAACAAATCGTGGAAGAAGGTGTACAGGAAACGGTTAATCTGTTAAAAGACTATGAAGCAGTTGCCATGCAGATGTCTGAACCGGATGCAGATTTTGAGGCACTTTTGGAAAAACAGGGAAAACTTCAGGAAGAAATCGAACACAAGAACGCATGGGGCCTGGACAGCAAACTCGATATGGCAATGGATGCCCTTCGTTGTCCGGATGGCGATGCGTTTATCGGTATACTGTCCGGAGGAGAAAAACGACGAGTGGCCTTGTGCCGTCTCTTACTTCAGGAACCCGATGTTTTGCTACTGGACGAGCCGACCAATCATCTCGATGCAGAGTCCGTTTTCTGGTTAGAGCAACATCTTGCACAGTACAAGGGAACCGTGATCGCCGTAACCCACGATCGCTATTTTCTGGATAATGTAGCGGGGTGGATACTTGAATTGGACCGTGGAGAAGGTATACCCTTTGAGGGCAATTACACCTCATGGTTAGAACAAAAAAGAAATAGACTTCAAATTGAAGAAAAACAAGAGTCAAAAAGACAAAAAGCTTTGACCGAAGAGCTCGAGTGGGTTAGGATGAATCCTAAAGGACGCCACGCAAAGAGCAAGGCACGCATTGCCTTGTACGAGAAGATGGTAAGCGAACAGAATGAAAAAAGAAATGAGGACATAGAAATCAATATACCACCAGGCCCGCGCCTTGGTAATCTTGTTATTGAGGCGAATAAAGTATCAAAGGGTTATGGAGACAACCTACTTTATGAAGACATGAGCTTTTCACTCCCCCCGGGTGGAATAATAGGCATTATCGGCCCCAATGGCGCAGGCAAAACAACCTTGTTCAAAATGATCACGGGGCAGGAAAAACCAGATACAGGTAGCTTCAAGATTGGGGAGACAGTGAAGTTGGGCTATATTGACCAAAATCGTCCACTTGACGCCAAAAAGTCAATATGGGAAGAAATTTCAGGAGGAGAAGACGTGATTATGCTCGGAAATCGTGAAGTTAACTCACGCGCATATGTGGCACGCTTCAATTTCAGTGGCAGTGACCAGCAGAAGAAAGTGAGCATGCTATCCGGTGGAGAAAGAAATCGGGTTCATTTAGCTAAAATGTTAAAGGAAGGAGCCAATGTTTTGCTGTTAGATGAGCCAACAAATGACCTTGACGTAAATACCCTTCGCGCACTGGAGGAAGCGCTGCTGGAATTTGCCGGGTGTGCGGTAGTTATTTCCCACGACCGGTGGTTCCTTGACCGTGTTTCTACCCATATTCTGTCGTTTGAGGGGGATTCTAAGGTATATTGGTACGACGGAAACTTCACGCAATATCATGAAAATTATAGAGAAAGAATGGGTATTGAGGCTGACAGACCGCACCGAATTAAGTACAAGAAACTAACCAGAGATTAATTTTATGGAACTTACGAGTAGTTTTCCATTCAAATCACTCAATCCATCTAATGAGCAAGTTATTGATAATTATAAAGAAACAGCCCACAATGAGGCTATAAATAGCGTTGAAACGGCACGCCAGGCATTTAAGGTTTGGAGCCAGACGAGTTTTGCAGAAAGATCATCACTACTTCGCAAAACAGCCCAAATACTCAGACTAAAAAAAGAAGAATTAGGCCGTTTGATGTCGCTTGAGATGGGAAAGCCACTAGTTCAAGCTTACGCAGAAGCTGAAAAGTGCGCCTGCGTATGCGAATATTATGAAAAAAACGGAGAAAATTTCCTATCGGATGAATTGATCCAAACTGATGCCACCATAAGTTATGTTACATTCAAACCATCGGGAGCAGTGCTGGCTATCATGCCATGGAACTTTCCGTTCTGGCAAGTGATCCGTTTTGCCGCACCAACCCTTATGGCAGGTAATGTTTGCCTTCTCAAACATGCTCCCAATGTTACCGGATGCGCCTTGGCTATTGAAAACCTGCTCGCGGAGGCGGGTTTTCCAAACGGAACTTTTCAGGTTCTGAAGTTACAGCCGGATATTATTGCTAAACTCATCGAACATCCTTTCATCAGCGGAGTGACGTTGACCGGCAGTACGCGTGCGGGAAGCGCGGTAGCGGAAATTGCGGGACGAAATCTCAAGAAAACCGTGATGGAATTAGGCGGAAGCGATCCGTATATCGTACTGGAAGACGCTGATATGGAAGAAACCGTTGCGTCCTGCGTTACGGGGCGAATGATCAACAGCGGCCAGAGCTGTATTGCCGCAAAAAGATATATCGTTATCGAATCGGTAAGAAAACAACTCGAAGAGATGCTGGTCGAAAAATTCAATAAGATCACATATGGAAATCCGTTGGAAGGAAATTTTGACATCGGGCCTATGGCCAGAAAAGATTTGCGGGACCAGCTTCATGCGCAGGTGGCAGGCAGTATTTCCTATGGCGCAAAACTGCTATGCGGAGGACGAATTCCTGACGGAAAAGGTTATTTTTATCCGGCAACGATTCTAACGGATGTCAAAAAAGGGATGCCGGCTTTCTCGGAAGAGACATTCGGGCCAGTCGCGTCAATAATA
>WBUR01000022.1 GCA_008933615.1 bacterium
CACTTTTTCTTTATTAGCTGCGTTAGTTGTGGTTTCATCGTCTGAAGAGTTCTGGCCAAACTCCTGACCCTTTTCATTCGATATGTCATTAACAAGTACCCGTTCATCGTTTATTGGTTCAGTTACTTCCGTTACCGATTTGGTCAATCCAGTGTCCATTAATGCCTCTGTATATTCAGTCTCCGATTGCGCGTGATCATCGTCTAAAGCCTTAATGCCGTTCTCAACAAACTCAACTTTTATCTCTGCAGGCGTAGTCAACGTCTCCGGCGAAACTTCATCCTGACTCACATCAGAAACTGTCGATATCGCGTCGATGGTCGATTCAGTTTCAACTGTGTCATGCGAAACGTTTTTACTATTCATCAATTCAGTCAATTCGTGCAGGTCCGTTTCAACACGCTCTGCTTCCGGAATCATATCCTCTTGGAATTCCGATGCTTTGTATATCCAGATATCATCAAAAATAGAAGCTTGTTTAATGGCGATATCGGCCCTCTTCACAAGATCAAGTAGGGCGAGAAAAGTAACAACTATCTCTACCTTTGCCATATCTTCGCAAAGTTCCGTAAATAAATAACAAGTACGTTCTCTGAAAAAATTCATGATGTATTTTTGCTGATCTTCAACCGTCACATTGAGCCTCTCAATGCTGTGAAAAACAGCTATCGGCTTCTTTTCAAGGGCCTTCTTATAGGCGGCCAATAAATCAAAAAAAGATATGTCTTTTAGCCCAATGACTTCTTCCTCGTTTTGCGGCAAAAGGTCAAAATTGAAATAACTACGTCTATAGACCTGGCGCCAGTATTCGTCCAATTCCGACAGTGATTTAGAGGCTTCCTTAAATTGACGATACTCGATCAGGCGGCGGGATAACTCTTCCCTTGGATCCATCATATCTTCCTCGTCCTCTGCCACAGGATCTTTAGGAAGCATCGTCCGAACTTTTATCCGCATGAGCGTCGCCGCCATGAGAATAAATTCCGAAGCAATATCAAGGTTCAAGTCCTGCATTAATTGTAGGTACTCGAGATACGATTTAGTGATGCGCGCCAGAGGAATGTCATAGATATTCAGCTCATCTTTGCGAACAAAAAAAAGCAGGAGATCCAGCGGACCTTCGAAATTTTGTAGTTTTATTTTATATAAAGTAGTCATACTAATTTCTTCTGCGTCGATTCATTTCGTCCAGACGATCCGAGATG
Source organism: bacterium (assembly GCA_008933615.1). NCBI lineage: Bacteria > bacterium. Next base: position 1,206 of record WBUR01000022.1, read on the forward strand.
TCGCACATAAAATTAATTTTCTCTTCATAACGCAACATGTGTTTTTCGTCAATGATCGTCTCAGGCGCTTCATAGTAGAACCGATCGCCTTTCAATTCTACCCCAAATGCAGTGTACCGCTCTGCAAAATCCATGAATTTTGTAAGAAGCATTGGCGATAACATGGAACGAATCTTTTCTTCGTTATTAGATTTTACTATAAATTCTTTATCAAACGCTTCGTCGCCGATTGAAATATCCTGCATGCCAAATTTGGTTAGCAATGTTGTGAAGAACCCCTGTTCATAAACATTAAACTGAAAATCATCCGGGTTGTCGACGTGAAGCGTGAAAGCCGTATAGGTCTTCGATCTCCGGTTCTTGCCTGACCCCGACGAGCGGCTGAACATATATACTCGCAATGATCGTTTTCGATATACGCCGTTGAGCGAAGGAAAACCGCCAAAAAACCCTGTCGGAATAGAGGCCGGACAACCAAGCCTTTCTGCAAAAAATGCAAAACTTTTACGCAGTTTTCTTCTTTGCCGGACTGCAAGATATAAAACTAGAACAGGAATACAACTAAATAATACAAAAAAGCCGGCAAATATTATTGACTCATTTTCTAATAATCCGCCCATCCCCTTATTCCATCAAGTTCATTGAACGTCGAACCTGTTTGAGTGTGTCAGAGGCGATCGCGCGGGCTTTGTCTGAACCATCGGCGATGATCTTCTCTACTATATCAAGATTACTGACCAATTCTTTACGTTTTTGTCTAAACGGTTCTATCTTTGCAGAAATTTTTTCTCCCAGATTTTTCTTACATGCAACACACCCCAGTTCGCCCGATTTGCAGTTATTTCCAATTTCATCAACTTCACTCTTATTAAACACAGTGTGATACGTGAAAACGGAACAAATTTCCGGACGCCCCGGATCGTTTTTACGAACTTTATTCGGGTCGGTCACCATTTTTCTTACCTGCGACTGTACCGTAGCGTCGTCGTCGGACAGATAAATACAATTGTTCAGGCTCTTACTCATCTTCATATTGCCGTCAACACCGGGCAAACGCGGAGTAACGGTGAGTTTATGCTGCGGTTCAGGAAATTGGAAACCGGATTCACCAAACAAAAAATTAAACCGCCGCGCAATTTCCCTGCACAGCTCAATATGCGGTATCTGGTCCTCGCCGACAGGAACCGTATCGGCGCGGTAAACCAATATGTCCGCCGTTTGAAGCACAGGATATCCTAAATGCCCAAAATCAATTTTGGCCATCTCTTCGTCATTTGCATTCTCGATCAATCCCATTTCTCTTGCTTGTTGTTTGACTGCAGGATTTCTGATTAACCACGGCGTCGGCGTAATCATCGAAAAAAGTAAATGAAGTTCGGCATGTTCTTTTACCAGCGACTGAAGCATGATAATACTCTTATTAGGATCAATTCCCACGGAGATCCAGTCAATCGCAGTTTCTAGAATGTATTCATTTAGTCTGGAAGTATCTTTGTAACCGGTCGTCAACGCGTGCCAGTCAACAATTCCGTAGATAGTATCATATTCGCTTTGAAATTTAGTCCAGTTTTCTAAAGCCCCTACCAGGTGTCCCAAATGCAGTTTTCCCGTCGGACGCATCCCGCTGAATATTCTTGGCAAATGATTTAGCTCCTTCTTGTAAAAAAAACCTTGTTCAAATTAATAGAATTCGATACTCGATCACTTCATAAATAAATACTGCTTCCAGCGTTCATCCCGGACGCCCACATGTTTTTGTATGAAGCTCAAATGATGAGGTTTACGCGGATTGGTCATCAAGCGCATCTGCGCTTCCTCCGGAGTCATGTCGCCTTTTCGATTATTGCAGTGAATGCAAGCCGTTATCATGTTTTCCCAAGTGTCTTTTCCGCCGCGAACTTTCGGCATAATATGATCCACCGTCATCGAGTGCGTCTTGCTTCCGCAATATTGACATTCAAAACCGTCCCGTTTTAAAATGTTTTTTCTGGACAGCATGATTCCTTTATTCTTTTTATATATATAGGAATATATCCTGACAATGCTTGGAAAGGGATAAGATGAACGGACGGAACGTACCGCTTTACCTTCTATCACTTCAATAATCTCTGCCTTGCCCAAAAAGATCAATACAATGGCTTTTTTTACGTGACAAATGGTCATCGGCTCATAGTTCTGATTCAGAACGAGCACGTGGCCGCTTAGGGACATAGAAAAATCACACCCACTTTCAATGGTTTACACATTAAGTAGAGTTTTTACTAATGTTTAAGATACAGTAAAAAGAATCGTATGTCAAGAAAATGTTTTTTGTAACTCCCGCGAAATGCTGATTTTATGCCTGTCTACGATAGATAGTCAAACGCTACTCCTAGACGTATATTTGATGATCTCCACGCGCTCTAATGTCACCAACACACCGCAGTTTGACTCATTAATCATATTTTCAAAAACCGGGAGCGCTTCTTTAATCCTCTCGTCCGAATCGACGATCTCGATCAGCATTGGCAAATCTTCAGACAACCGCAGGATTTTTGCAGTGTGAATTCTGGAGTTTGCTCCAAAACCTTCTATGCCCCTTAAAACGGTCGAACCGGCCATACCTATTTCCTTAGCCTTTTCAACAATGGCCTCAAAAAGCGGTTTTGAATGGAATTTATCCGATTCCCCGACAAATATTCTCAGCAATTTTCCTTCGCCATCGATCTTCATAGTATACTCCCTTTCATATAATACGCGCTGTTATAAAACCCAACCAAACAGCAGTCAGGCCTATCAAAACGCTACTGATAATATTATACGAAGCGCGCATGAATTCTCCGTCTCTCAATAACGAAAACGTCTCATAACCGAACGTGGAAAAGGTTGTAAATCCGCCCAGAATCCCGACGGTAATAAATATTCTGAGCTGCGGATCAACAAAATATCGATTTTCAGTTAACTCCATGAAAAGTCCGATCAAAAAGCAGCCAATAATATTCACCGCCAATGTGCCGTATGGAAAACCCGTTCCTGCAAACTGATAGACAATGCCCTGCAGAGCATACCGACTAATCGCGCCGATTGCGCCCCCGATTCCAATAAGTATATATTTCATAGCTGCACGGCCCTTACACTAATAACCATACATCCGCTGCTGTAAATATAAAGTAGATCATACTGATGATTCCATTCATATTAAAAAAAGCCATATTGATTTTTGAAAGATCATGCGCGCGGATAAGGTTTTGTTCGTAAACAAGGATAATTCCCACGATCACAACTCCAGTGAAATACAGCCAAGACAACGCAAGCCAGAACCCAAGAATAATTAGAACAAGAAAAGCCATTGCATGTAACATCCTGGAAATGCGCAGCGCATTGACAACGCCAAATGTTTTTGGAATCGAGAACAGATTCTCCTTCTTATCAAATTCATAATCCTGACAGGCGTAGATAACATCGAATCCAGCAACCCAGCATACAACGCCGCACCCTAAAAGGAATGCCTGCCAACCCCATTCCCCCGTAATGGCAATCCATGCACCTAAAGGCGCCACGCCTAATGCGGCACCTAAAAACAAATGTGCAAAGGAAGTAAAACGTTTTGTATAAGAATAAAAGAAAACGATCGCCAGCGCCAGCGGTGATAATTTGAAACACAGATCGTTGAGACAATACGATGCTCCAACAAGTAAAAGCGACGAAGCCAGAACAAACAGAGTGGCCTGGGCTTTCGAAACAGCCCCGGTCGGTATCTCGCGGTGAGCTGTTCGCGGATTTTGTGAATCAATGCGGGCGTCCACAATCCGATTGAAACCCATGGCTGCGCTGCGTGCGCCCACCATAGCAACCATGATCCAGAATATTTTTTCAATAGATAGGTGAAAATATCGTGACGCAAGCACTGCCGAGGTCAATGCAAACGGCAGGGCAAAAATTGTGTGCGAAAACTTAATCATGCTACCAAAACGCACGATCGCCGAAATAACAGATTTCATATTTTATGCAGATGGGGCTAGTTGGGTGCGGTAAATTCGTCACGAATAAAGGCGTTTAGGTTCTCAAATTTCATTTTTGGATACCCGTGTTCCCTCGCTGCGTCAAAATAACGGCGCGCCGTTATTTCATCGTTTCGCAAAACATAGATAACCGAGAGATTAAAAAAGGCAACCGGATATTTTGAGTCGGTTTGAAGTGCCCGATTGAGAAATTGTTCAGCTTGCTCGAGGTTCCTTTTATATATATTGCATTTCCCTAGATAGGCCAATGCAACGGCTTCCACTTTGAATGAATATAACCCGTAGGAGAAGAACATCAGCCACTTGATCCATGGCGATTCTTCGACGTCTTTGAGAAACAGCTCGAATCGTTGAATGGCTTTGTCATAGTTTTTCTTTTCCAGGTTTTTGCGGCCTTTGAAAAAATCACGCCAATAATATTGAACTAATCTTCCCGGAACCAAAAAAACAAGCGCAATGATCAAAAGTTGGTATAGTTCCCAGTGAAAATTCGTTATCAGATATGCAAAAGCGATGAGTACAAGCAACAACACCGCAAAATATAGAACCCGGTTGCGTGCGACACGATGTTTAAACATAAGAACCTCTCCATTTTTACATTGTCATATACTAATATTTTCGACTCTTTTCAAGAATTTTTGTTGTTAAACAAACTCTTGCATTGAAAAATGCAGTACCATACATTATTTGGTTACTATTCAATTTTATACACCTGATGGGCGATGATTATTCTGTCGTGGAACGTTAACGGCCTGCGCGCCGTTTCCAAAAAAGGTTTCCTCCAATGGTTTGCTCAGGCTTCGCCTGACGTGTTATGTTTGCAGGAAATCAAGGCGCAAACCGACCAACTTGACGAGTCCCTGCTTCATCCGGACGGTTATGAAGGCTATTTCAATAGCGCCGAAAGAAAAGGGTACAGCGGCGTAGCAACCTATTGCGCAAAAAAACCTGTCGATTTTAAGAACGGATTTGGCATTGCAAAATTTGATTCTGAAGGACGCGTCTTGATGACCGATCACGGGGATTTTTTGCTATTCAACATCTATTTTCCAAATGGAAAAATGCGCCAGGAACGGCTGGACTATAAAATGGAATTTTATGAAGAGGTTTTGAAGTATTTTGAATCACTCAGGAAAAAAGGCAAGAAACTGGTTATTTGCGGCGATTACAATACCGCCCACAAAGAAATCGATCTCGCCCGGCCCAAGGAAAATGAGAAGATTTCCGGATTTCTGCCCATGGAACGCGCCTGGATGGATACATTAGTGGCTCACGGATTTGTCGACACGTTCAGGCAATTTAATAAGGAACCCGAACAATATACATGGTGGGATATGCAAACGTTTGCAAGACAGAGAAACGTTGGTTGGCGAATCGATTATCATTTTATATCCGAAGATCTTCTACCGCACCTGAAAAATGCGTGGATAATGCCCGACGTTTTGGGATCGGATCATTGTCCCGTTGGCATTGAACTCGTTTTCTGATGCCGATTACCGCCCTCCATCTAACCACAAAAATCCAATTTTCACCTTGCAATTTTTAATATCAATCTGTATATTTTTTTTCAATTTATACCGTATATTATACAATATTTTTTGGAGTGTTCCACGCCGTGTCTGCCCGCAATACTGATAAGTCCTCACGCAAGTCGGTCTTCGACGCCTTCACCCGTAATTTCTCAAAATCTAAAAAAGAAAAATTATTAGCCGAGGTGCAAGAAGCGGGTAATTTGCCGAGGCACATTGCGATCATTATGGATGGCAACGGCCGTTGGGCAAAAGAACGCGGCATGCCGCGAATTGCCGGACACAATCAGGGCGTGAAATCGGTGAAAGAAATCGTTGAAGCCTGCGGTGAATTAGGCATTGAGGCTTTGACCCTATACGCTTTCAGCCAGGAAAACTGGAAAAGGCCTACTTGGGAGGTTTCAGCTCTGATGAAGCTGCTGATGCGTACGATTAATAACGAGATCGACAACCTCAATTCGAACAATGTTCGCATTAAAACCATAGGCCATATTGAACTCCTGCCGCCTGAAACACTTAAACAAGTCCAAACCGCGATCAACATTACTAAAAGCAACACGGGCTTGGTATTGAATCTTGCATTAAGCTACAGCGCACGAATCGAGATCATGGATGCCGTCAAAAAGATTGCAAAGAACATAATTCAAAATTCGATTAACTTTGAAAAGATAGACGAAGATTTTTTTTCAAAAAACCTGGACACTTGGGATTTGCCCGATCCGGACCTGGTTATTCGAACGAGCGGAGAATACAGGATAAGCAATTTCCTCTTATGGCAGATCGCTTATTCTGAAATTTATATAACGGACACGTACTGGCCTGATTTCAGAAAACCGCAATTGTATGAAGCCATTCGCAATTATCAGAAACGGGAACGTCGTTTCGGGAAAGTAAGCGAACAGGTCAACGTCGAAAAAAAACATGCAAAAAAAACGATCCACGGCAAAAAATAAAATTGTTTACATCAGTGTGCTCAAATTCATTCACTCAACAACGGAACGGAAATTCTCATTAATGAAAAAATTGTTTTTGCATCGTCTGCCCATCGTGCTTGTTATGGCCCTGATCTCATGTCTTTTCACTGTTCACATTGCAGCGCAGACGCAAGGCTTGGCGGGGCGTCCTAAGATCGCTTCGATCAAAGTTGAGGGTAATCTCAAATCGGATGCTGAACTTATTATTATAGCCTCCGGCCTTTCTGTAAGTCAAGAATTCAATGCTGATGATATTACCAAAGCCATAGAAAACTTATGGGAAATGAACGTTTTCAAAGATATCCAGGTTTATGGCGAGCAAGTCGAAGACGGTATTGAGGTAGTTATCGTAGTGAAAGAATATCCAAGACTCGAATCGATGGACTTGGAAGGCCAGGACAATATTGATGAAGAAGACATTAGAGGTAAAATGGGGCTTTATACTTCGCAAACCGTAAGCCCCCAGCACATCAAAAAAGCAATCGAACGTATAAAAAGAAAATATGCGGAAGAAGGTTATTTGAATGCCGATGTGGAGATCACAACCTACGCTTCACAAAATGATTCCAACAAAGTCTTGCTTAAGATAAAAATCACCGAAGGAGCAAAAGTCAAAATTCGGGGAATCAACTTTTTTGGCAACTACTCCTTTGCCGACGCAAAACTGGAAGGTACCTTTGACGACACCAAATCCAAGTCCGGCGTTTTTCGGTGGTTTAAAGGAGGAGATTTCGATGAAAAAAAATACAGAGAAGACGTTAAGAAGTTAATTGCATATTATAAGAAAAAAGGGTACCGGGATTTCCAAGTTGTAAATGACTCTACGTATTATGCAAAGAACAAAAAAGATTTTTTTATAGATATTCACGTTGAAGAAGGCGTTAAATACAGAATTGGAGACGTTAGGTGGACAGGCAATACACTTTTTTCCAATGAAGAATTAAGCCATGCTTTCGGGTTCAGCCGTGGAGAGATTTTCAATCAGGAAAAATACGACAAAAACATGCAGGAACAGGTCAATGCGATGTATTACGATCGCGGCTACATCTTCGCTCAGATAGTTCCAATTGAAAAACCGGTCAGCAAAGATACGCTCGACCTTGAATTTATCGTAACCGAAGGTAACCAGGTATACATCGAGAAAGTTGAAATAAGAAATAACACCAAGACCAAAGAAAAAGTCATTCGGCGCGACGTAGTTGCATTCCCCGGTGAAAAATTCAGTCGCGAGGCATTGATACGATCCCAACGAAACCTTATGGTTCTCAATTATTTTGAAAACGTGATTCCCGATGTGCAGCCGATAAGCCAAGACAAGGTCAATGTCATCATGACGGTCACTGAGAAACCGACGGACACAGCAAATTTATCGATGGGATACAGCGCGCAGGACGGACTAATTGGGTCTGCCGGCGTTGCATTTAACAATTTCCTTGGCAATGGACAGATAGTGAGCTTGAATCTCCAATTAGGCGGCGCCGGATATAGGGTGTTTTCCGTCGGATTTTCCGAGCCTTACCTCTTTGATACCCGTACATCCTTCGGTGCCAGTTTCTACTTTTCACTTGACGGCAATCGTCGCGCGCAGTACGTTGGGTATAAACAAAGAAGTTTCGGCGGCTCAATCAGTTTCGGACGCAGGCTTAAATGGCCTGATGATTATTTCCTGGCAAACTGGTCGGTCGGTTACGCTAATTCAACTTTGAAACCGTTGAGTTTATCGAATTTATTCCCCCAGTTTACTTATGGTCAACAGCAGAGCCTGACTCTGACGCAGGTGATTCAACGTAACAGCAAAGATGCCGCTGAATTTCCAAAATCCGGTTCTGTTTACACATTGACAACCGACTTTGGCTTCGTTAGTATCGACACCTCCGGATATGCAAATGCAGTACGTGTATTGCCGCAGAATTACACGCGACATACTTTCCGAGCAGAAAATTATTACCCTACTTTATGGTCATTTGTTCTGTACACGGATTTTACCATGGGTTATTCACGAACATTTAAGAGAAATCCTTTAGTTGAAGAAATTCCTCAACTTGATCGTTTTTATATGGGTGGAAGTGCTTTGGATATAGGTTCAATTCAATTACGAGGTTATGGCGGCCGTGGCGTTGGACCGCAAGAGAGCGGTTTTGCCGCCGGCGGAGCTTCGATGGTAAAATACTCGGCAGAAATACGATTACCAGTCATTCCAAGCCCGACCATGTATATTCTGGGATTCGCCGAAGCAGGCAATGTATTTCGTTCACTGAGCGAGACTGATCCGTTTAAGGTGAAACGATCCTTTGGATATGGATTTAGGCTCTTTATGCCGCTGGTTGGAGTCATCGGATTGGACGTGGCTTATGGATTAGATAAAACGAATAAGAATCGGAATTTCCCACGTTTTCATTTCCAGTTGGGACAACAATTCTAATCACAGGAGTCTAACGTGAAAAAAAATATTTTCATCTTTTTATGCGGGATCGTTTTGCAATGTCCGGCTATTTATGCACAGAATAAGATCGCCTATATCGATTTTCAATATATCATATCCCAAGTGAAGTCAGCTGAAGATGTTCAAATCGAGATTCAGAAGCTGGCTTCAGATTGGACAAACGAAATTGTGGCCATGACGGACACTCTTACGAATCTTGAAAAGGACATTGAAACAGTCAGTCTTACGCTGAGTAAATCGGGAAGAGAAATACTCGAAAAAAGAATCAGTGATAAACGGCAGAAAATTGCTGCATTTCAGGAGCAAAAGTTTTCACCGGTCACAGGTGAATTATACAAGAAGCAGCAAGAATTACTCCAGCCGCTTATCGACAGAGTTCGCCGTGCCATTGATAATGTGAGGCTTCGTGAAAAAATAGATGTTATTTTTGACGTATCGGCAGGAAACCCGGTTTCCATCGACAAAAAATATGACGTGACCATTTTGGTTATAGACGAACTGGTCGCCGTTGGCCTTACTGTTAAGGAACAAGCCGTCAGCACCGAGTCGCGCACAAATATCCCCTCCGGTGGTCAACGAGAAATTCAATCCGGTTCAAGAAAAGTACAACCCGGCAAGGTGGAAGAAAAAGGTAAATCTCAGCAAATTGACGAGCCTAACAAACAAGAAAAAATAGAAGACAAATAGTAGTTTGCATCATATATTTAACATCCTAAGGAGACAATGAAGTGAAACGCTTAATCATGATACTCAGTGTTGTTCTGCTGGGAATGACGGCTAAATCAACCAGCGCACAAAGCAAGATCGGTTACGTCGATTCTCAAAAGATCATGCAGTCTTTAAAAGAAACGCAAGCCGTTCAAGCTAAACTGCAAGTGGAACAGGAAAAAATGGCCAAACAATTTCAATATCTGCAGGATTCTCTGGCAAATGCTCAGGACGACTTTGTAAATAATTATAAGAATAATCCTCTTATAAAAGAGAATATCAGACAATCCATTCAGAAAGGGATTGAAGAATTGGCGTATTATGTGCAGACTGCAGGCCAACGCTATAATGAAGAATTAGGTAAAAAGCAGCAAGAACTGATGCAACCCATTTTTGACAAAGTTAAGAAGGCCTTAGAAAACGTACGTAAGGCCGAAGGCATGGACTTTATTCTGGATTCTGCGTCAGGTATTTTGCTGGCTGAAGATACCAAATACGACCTGACGGAAAAAGCCATAAATGAATTGATAAAAATGGCCGGAACAACAACCAAAGATACCGGTGTAAAAGAAACCAAAGACACGGGCAAAAAATAGCAATTTTTCAATCCGTCTCATAAATGGAAACTCTTCCCGGAGAGTTTCCATTTTTTATTCACACGTATTATTATGATTTCATTTAGTCAAATTGCCGTTGAAATCAACTTAAATATTGTTGGCAGAGATATTTCCATCTCCAATATTTCAGACCCTGTTAAAGCGCTTGAGAATGAAGCCGTTTTTATTATCCAAAAAAAAACATTATATCATAAAAATATTATTCGCTCAAAAGCCTGGATCATAAATAAGGCGCTGTTCAATCCGGATCTTTCACAATTTTTAGAAAACTCGCAAATCAGCTACATCGTTTCAGACGATATTTACGATGCATTGTCCAAAGTAATCCGGTTATTCTACCCAAGTATGCAGTTGAAACCGTTGATTCATTCGTCGGCAGTCATAGATGAATTTGCAGATTGTGAAAAAACGGTGCACATAGGGCCGCACGTTACTATTGGAGCCTATTCTCATATCGGAAGTCGGGTAACGATCATGGCAAATTCTTTTATTGGAAATCATGTTCAAATCGGCGACCACACCATTATTTATCCCAATGTGACTATTTACGATAACTCATGGATCGGAAAGAACGTAATCATTCATGCGGGAACAGTTGTCGGTTCCGACGGATTTGGCTATTATAAACAAAATGATCGTCACCAAAAAATTCCGCATGTCGGGAAAGTAGTGATCGAAGATGATGTGGAAATTGGCTCTAACTGTACGATAGATCGCGGTACGTTGGGTGAAACACGCATTATGAGAGGTTCTAAACTGGATAATTTGGTTCAAATCGCGCACAATGTAATCATAGGCAAGAATACGCTGATTGCCGCTCAATCGGGCATCGCCGGAAGTACGACCATAGGCGACTGCGTTACGATTGCTGGACAGGTTGGCATCGTAGGACACATCACCGTGGGAAACAATGTTACCATCGGCGCGCAGTCAGGGGTCATTTCTTCTATCGGCAATGGAGAAACAGTTTCCGGATATCCAGCGCAGAACCATGCAGAATCTCTGAGAAAAGAAGCCTATATTCGAAAAATTCCGGATATACTTAGGAAACTTAAACAGAAACCTGATAAATAGTTTTGTGTATTGATTCACGCGTAAAATCTAATTAGATTTTAAAAAATTTTATGGAGATTGTTTTGGCGCTGCAACAAGAATCCGACGATATTATTCGCCCAAAGAAATCCTATGAGGATGTGGATCTTGATCTGTCATTGAGGCCGTCAAAATTCAACGAATTCGTTGGGCAGAACAAGATCATTCAGAATCTGAAAGTATTTATCGAGGCGGCAAAACTTCGCGGAGATTCCTTGGATCACGTTTTGCTTTCAGGGCCACCCGGATTAGGCAAAACCACGTTGTCTCATATTATTGCGCATGAATTGGGCGCCCAAATTCGCGTGACTTCCGGGCCGGTACTCGACAAAGCAGGTGACCTCGCAGGTATTTTAACCAATCTTGAAGAACGGGATGTATTATTCATTGATGAAATACACCGGCTGAATCCTATCGTTGAAGAATATCTGTATTCAGCGATGGAGGATTTTCAACTGGATATTGTAATCGACAAAGGTCCCAGCGCGCGAACTATTCAGCTGACTCTCCCCCATTTCACTTTAATTGGCGCAACCACCCGCGCCGGTCTGATAACCGCGCCGTTACGGTCACGATTCGGCATCAGCTGCCGGCTTGATTACTACAATGATGAGAATCTCACTGACATTGTAACACGATCAGCCGATATTCTAAATACGGAAATCAACAAAAAAGGGGCGGAAGAAATTGCAAAACGGTCCAGAGGGACGCCGCGAATAGCGAATCGGCTTCTGAAGAGAACGCGTGATTTTGCGCAGGTACAACAGCAAGCCATTATTGATAAGGCTATTGCAGATTACTCCTTACGTGCTTTGGAGGTGGACGAACATGGACTAGATGATATGGATAAACGAATACTGACGACGATTATAGAAAAATTCAACGGCGGACCGGTTGGTGTGGACAACATTGCCATTTCCGTAGGAGAAGAAGCGGGCACTATTGAAGAAGTATATGAGCCATTCCTGATTCAAAAAGGGCTTTTAAAAAGGACACCACGTGGAAGAGAAGTTACCCATCTTGCATACGATCACCTCAAATTAAAGCCAAGACGCAGTACTAAGCAAACCGACCTGGATATTTAGTTTTTTTTTGCAAGAATTCTGTGCAAGTTTCTACTCCAGATATTTTCATACAATATCTCCATTACACTTTTCTTTGTCGATCTATGATGGCACGTAAACACTCAGCAGTTTCTCGTGGAGTATCCGATTTCATGATTGATGAGATAACGGCGACGCCCGTTACGCCGGTTTCCATTACAGCCGCTGCATTAGAAACATCAATTCCGCCAATAGCGACAACCGGTAGCTTAGCGCACAGAACTATTTTTCTTACTCCTTCCACGCCAATGATTCCAGTAATATCATCTTTTGACACCGTTGGAAATACTGTTCCGGCTCCGACATAATCTGCGCCTTTTATTTCTGCACTATATGCTTCTTCCGGATTATGTGTCGAAATTCCAATTATCTTCTTATGCCCAAGAATTTTTCTGGCCTGTTCTATCGGCAAATCGCCTTGCCCCAGATGAACTCCATCAGCATCAATCTCACAAGCCACCTGAATGTTATCATTAATGATGAAAGGAACCTGATACTTCGACGTAATGACACGCACGGCACGGGCAATTTCCATAAATTCGTGAAATGTATTATTCTTGGAACGAAGTTGTACGATAGTAACGCCTCCCATTAAAGCTCTTTCTATGGTCTGAAGAAAGGGAAGACAAGTTGAGATTTCCGTATCGGCGATAAGATATAATGACAAGTTTGGTTTCATATAATAAAAAACTCCCGATATTTTACCGGGAGTTCTAATTTGTAGAATATTTCTGAGAAATTAAAGAGGCGTATTCATATCAAAATTCTCCAGATAATGTGTAACCCTCTGCAAAAATGCGCCGCCGAGCGCTCCATCCACGACGCGATGATCATACGACAGTGACGCAAACATAATCGAGCGTATCGCAATCGTATCATCGCCATCCGAAGACTCGATAACCACCGGACGTTTTTTGATCATCCCAACGCCCATGATCGCAACTTGCGGCTGATTGATGATCGGAAAACCTGCCGTGCTTCCAAAAACGCCCATATTCGTTAGCGTTATAGTTCCATCCTGAATTTCATCCAGTTTAAGTTTTTTCGTACGTGCCCGCATGGCCATATCATTGGCAGCCCGGCAAATACCCGTCAGATTCAACGTATCTGCATCTTTGATTACGGGAACTATGAGTCCGGTGTTATTCTCTATTGAAACAGCCATGCCGACATTGATATAATTTTTCTTAATAATCGTGGTGCCCTCGACAGAAACGTTGACCATCGGCAAGTCTTTCAGAGTTTTTGCCATGGCATCAATTAAAAATGGCGTATAAGTCAGCTTAAAACCTTCGCGTTTTTCAAATGCGTCTTTATGCTTCGTTCTGAATTTGACAATATTAGTCATGTCCACTTCGGTCATTGTATATACATGAGCCGATGTATCAACGCTTCTGCGCATATGCTCCGCCGTCAACTTACGAACGTTGTTCATTTCGATGAATTCTACACGCTCTTTGTTAAATCCGTACTTCACTTCGCTCGGCTGTTTTGCGACAGCCGAAGTAACGGCAGCAACTCTTGTAGTTTGCGGAGTAAAAACACCTTTACGGCGAGTACCCAAATATGCCATAATATCATTTTTCGTCACGCGGCGGTTCAATCCGCTGCCGGGAACGGTTTCCAGTTCCTGCATCGTGATTCCTTCTGTTTTGGCAATATTTCTAACCAATGGCGAATAAAACCTATCGCCGTTGCCGCCACTCAGCAGCGCGCCGGATTGAACGGTTGCCTTTACAGCGGGCGTAAGAATCTGATTCTGTTTCTGAAAATCTTCGATTGAACTTGAAAAGTGCATGGCCTCTTCTTTTTTTGTTTCCGTTTTAGACACCGAAGCGCCAACTTCACTTCCGATTCGAGCGACTAGTGTTCCAACCAATACTGTCTCACCTTCCGGCACCAGGATTTCTGTAATGAGTCCTGATACAGGCGAGGGAATTTCTGAATCCACCTTATCCGTACTTATTTCCAAAACGGTTTCATCCTTGGCAACCTTGTCTCCGACTTTTTTGTGCCACTTTAGAATTTTGCCCTCAGTAATGCTCTCGCCCATCTGCGGCATAACCATATCTACAGAACCTGCGGAACTCGGCGAAGCTGATTTCACCGGAGTTACTGCTGCGGATTTTTGATCGTCCTTTTTCTGAACAGAAGGTGTAGAAACGGGCTTTGATGATACGCTTACCGACGCATCAGTTTCTATGCGTGCGATCAAAGTCCCAACCGACACGGTTTCTCCCTCTGCAATTACTAATTCTGTGATGACCCCAGCGGTAGGAGAAGGGATCTCAGAATCCACCTTGTCCGTGCTGATCTCCAGAACGGTCTCATCTTTGGCAACTTTGTCGCCGACTTTTTTATGCCACTTTAGGATTTTGCCTTCGACAATACTTTCCCCCATTTGCGGCATGACCATGTCAACTTTCATAGGTCGCCTCCTTACGTTATGTTACTTTTATAAAACTTGAAGCGGAGAGAGTGAGATTCGAACTCACGGCACGGGGTTAGCCGCACACACGCTTTCCAGGCGAGCCAGTTAAACCACTCCTGCATCTCTCCTAAGACCATTTAATTTCGACACTATTCAACAAAAATCCACTTTTTTCAAAGCGGTGCAAGATAAAAAATATCGTTATGACCTGCAAGCAATTTTTCCGCTAGCCATGCTTCTTCAACTTCTCTTTCAATATCTCATTGGTCATACCGGGGTTGGCTTTGCCTTGTGATATTTTCATTACCTGCCCAACAAAATGTCCAAATAATGCCTTCTTGCCGCTCAGGTATTCCTTGAGCTGGGATTGGTTGGACTCGAACATTTTATCAACCAATTTTTCGATTTCTTCACGATTTGTGATTTGCAGTAATCCCTTTTCTTTCACGATAGTATTTGGATCTGCACCCTCTTTGCACATTTCTTCAAATACGCTTTTAGCCATCTTGCCGCTGATAGTTTCCTTAAGAATAAGATCCAGCATTATACCGAGATTTTTAGGCGTCACGATGAACTGATCCGCCTCTTGTTTGTTTTCTTTCATGACAGCCATCATCTCGCTCATGATCCAGTTGCTTGCGAGTTTTGCATCCTTCACAAATTTCAGAGTTTCTTCAAAATAATTTGCCAAAGATTTATTTAACGTCAACACTTCAGCATCGTATTTTGGAATTCCATACTCCTTCACAAAACGATCGCGACGCGCCTGCGGTAATTCAGATAAATTTTCAGAAACGGATTCAATCCACTCCTTTGAGACCTTTAACGGCACGAGATCCGGTTCTGGAAAATATCGATAATCATGCGCTTCTTCTTTGCTGCGCATGGCGCGGGATTCTCCTGCATTATCATCCCACAAAAGAGTTTGTTGAATGATCACACCGCCTTCCTTGAGCACTTTTGCTTGTCTTGCCATCTCATAGGCCAAAGCCCTTTCAACCGCCTTAAACGAATTCATATTCTTAAGTTCAGTCTTTGTTCCTAGTTTTTCAACGCCGACAGGGCGCATGGATATATTCGCATCACATCGAAGGCTGCCCTCCTCCATGTTTCCATCGCATATTTCAAGGTACTGGACGATCTGGCGTATTTTGGTAAGATAGGCGGTCACCTCTGCTGCAGATCGAAAATCCGGTTCAGATACAATTTCAATTAAAGGCGTGCCGCAGCGATTCAGATCAATAAATGTTGCGCTTCCTCCCGTTACTGCGTCATCATGAATAGATTTGCCGGCATCTTCCTCAAGGTGAATACGTTTGATACCGATGCGTTTGGTCTCCTCCCCAACTTCTATTTCAATCCATCCGTGTTCACATAAGGGTTTATCGAATTGTGAAATTTGATACCCTTTTGGCAAATCAGGATAAAAATAGTTTTTTCGCGCAAATATAGATTCGGCGGCAATAATGCAGTGCGCGGCGAGTCCCATGCGAATCGCAAATTCAACAGCCTGCTTATTCAGCACAGGCAAGGCCCCCGGAAGTCCCAGGCAAACCGGACAAGTTTGTGAGTTGGGTGTCCCGCCGTATGCCGCGCTGCAAGTGCAAAACGCTTTGGTATGCGTCAGCAGTTGACAATGAACTTCCAGCCCCATGACCGGTTCAAATAATTTATCACTCATAAAAACCTTGAATCAAATTATATCATAAGTGTACGATCTCGTTCCTGACCGACTGAAACAATTTTAATCTTAGCGTCTTCCATGAAATCTTCTATAAACTTTAAGTACGATCTGGCCTTTTCCGGAAGATCTGTATATTTTTTGGCATTGCTGGTATCCGATAACCAACCTTTAACGGTTGTATAAACAGGCTCAACTTTAGCAAGTTCTCCTGCATCCGTTACGGGATAATCTATTTTCACACCATCTACTTTATAAGCAATACATACTTTCAATTCGTCTAAAGTATCAAGTACGTCCAATTTTGTTATAGCCAATTCGTCAATACCGTTTACCACCATTGCATACTTTAGCTGTACAAGATCAAGCCAGCCGCAGCGACGCGGACGCCCGGTTACCGCGCCATACTCGCCCCCCAATTTTCTAATTTTTTCAGAAAATGTTTCATCAAACTCTGTTGGAAACGGCCCGTTGCCGACCCTAGTGGTATAAGCTTTTGCCACGCCCATCACATGATCGATTTTTGTCGGCCCCAAACCCAACCCCGTGCTGGCGCCGCCACTGCTGGAATTTGACGAAGTCACAAACGGATAGGTCCCGTGATCAATATCGAGCAGGGTACCCTGGGCGCCTTCGAGCAGGACTTCTTTGTTTGCCTTAACTGCCTCGTATAAATAAACAGCTATGTCTTTTACATATTCACTCAGCCGATTTCCCAGTTCATGAAACTGTTTGATCATTGGATCCGGAGCCAACTCCTCAGCGCCAAAAGCCTTAAGTATTTTATTTTTTTCAGATATATTTTTTTGCAGTTTTCCGGTTAGCTTCTCATGGTTCATTAAATCGATGGCTCGGATTCCGCAACGATCAATTTTATCCAAATAGGCAGGCCCGATGCCGCGCTGCGTGGTTCCCACCTGATTCTTTCCAAGATATTTTTCCTTCGCCTGGTCAATGAGCATGTGATACGGAAAAATAATGTGCGCATGCGGACTCACCATGATCCGGCCTTCCATTTTAATACCGCCCTTTGCAAGACCATCCAACTCCAAAAAGAACGCTATCGGATCAATAACAACCCCGTTGCCAAGAATACACATCACGCCGTCGTGCAATATGCCCGAGGGTATAAGCCTCAGTATATATTTCTTATCACCGTCCCATATCGTGTGACCTGCATTTGCACCGCCTTGATACCGCGCAACGACCTGAACTTTACTCGCAAGCAAATCTACAATTTTTCCTTTTCCTTCGTCTCCCCATTGGGCCCCAATAATAACTCTAACCGGCATGATTTCTTCCTTAGAATTGATAATATGCAAAAAATAACCCAAAACCTGCTGGCAGATCTTGGGTTTTGTACTATCATAGATTCATTAAATGCTACATCATGAGAAACTTTTTACCGCGTCATCTACGGTTTCAAATTGTTTGAAAACCGATGCCAATTTCGTAATCTGAAATATTTGCCTGATCTTCTGGGAAAGATTACTCAATCGTAAATCGCCGCCGTTGTTTTTGACATTGGTCAGATTGCTTATTAATATACCCAACCCGGAACTGTTGATTAGATCCACCGCCTGCAAGTTAACAATGAAGTTTTTTTTGCCTTCCTTTATCCAGCGATGCACTTCGTCGTTGAGTTGTGTCGCGTCCGGGCCGCCCAGGATGCTGCCGCAAACCTCCATTATCACAATTCCGTTTTTTTCAAGCGTGTTGAATTCCATATGAATTCTTTCTTATGATTAGACATCAAAACAAAATACACGATTTTCAAAACCCAGTCAAGTTGAGAAAATTATTTTGCTTTAGCTTTCAGGTCTTCGCCGGCCTGCCATTCGATTAATACCGGGCTTGCAACAAAAACCGAGGAATAAGTTCCAACTATGATGCCCGTGAGAAGCGCCCAGGCAAAAGGTCGAATTACTTCGCCACCAAGTATCAGCAGTACTATTACTGACAGCAAAGTCATGAATGACGTCATGATCGTCCGGCTCAAAGTTTCATTTATGCTTTTGTCTACAACCTGTTCAAAAGTCAAACCCCTTTTAAGTAATCGAAGATTTTCACGAATACGATCAAAAACGACAATAGTATCATTAACAGAATATCCGACAATCGTAAGAAACGCGGCAACCGCTCCGAGTGAAAACTCCAATCGTAAAACCACAAATACACCCAAGGTGATCAAAACGTCATGGGACAAAGCAATGACAGCGGCTAATCCCCACTTCCAGTGAAACCGGATGGCCAAATATACAATAATAAAGAATAAACCCCAAAGCGTAGCCCAAACAGCAGAACTTTTTAATTCTTCGCCGATCTTCGGCCCGACCTGGCTTACCGAACGCATTTCCGCCTGGTTAGCCGTAAAGTTGGCGTTTAACAAGTTCAAAACTTCGCCGGCTACCTTATCATTTTGTTCAATGACATGAATCAATACGTCACTTGGAGATCCGAAATTTTGTATACGATCGGCGCCAAATTTACTGGAAACAACCGAACGAACTTTTTCCAACTCAACCGGGTCCTTGAATTTCACTTCGAGTGAAGTTCCACCAACAAAGTCGACACCGTAGTTCAGATCCATAACAAAAAATAAAAGCAAACTCAATATGATCAAGCTGCCTGAGACCAGATAGGCCTTGGTTCGCAGCGCCACAAAGGCATAATTCTTATTAACCAAAAACTCCATTACAAATGCTCCTTACACTTTCGTGTATTATTTTTCTTAAACTTTTTGAGTTGCTATACGGTCATAATTCACGCCGATACTGATTCGTTGCTCTATCGTTGCACGATCGTAGATCAAATCCATAAGAACCCGTGTTACAAAAACTCCACAGAAAATTGTTGTAATAATTCCAATCATGAGCGTCAAGGCAAAACCCTTTATCGGGCCGGTACCAAACTGAAATAGTACCAAGCCGGTTCCAAAAGTGGTCAAATTAGCGTCAAGAATAGTAACAAATGCTTTTGAAAAACCCGTTTCTATAGATGCGCGAACGGTTTTGCCCAGACGTATCTCCTCACGGATACGTTCGTATATTAGCACGTTGGCATCTACAGCCATACCCATGGTCAAAATCATACCTGCAATGCCCGGCAATGTCAACGTAAATCCAAACCCGGTCAGAATTCCCATCAAAAAAAGCACATTAAGGACGAGCGCCATATCGGCAACGCCGCCTGAATTTCGATAATATATAATCATCGCAATAGCAACGACGATGAATGCAACCCAAAAAGCTAATTTTCCGCTGTCAATCGAATCTGCGCCGAGCGATGGGCCAATGGTGCGTTCTTCAATAATGTGAACAGGCGCCGGCAGAGAACCTGCGCGTAGTGCAATGGCAAGGCTCTTGGCTTCTTCCATGTTATCCATGCCTGTAATCTGGGTATTGCCGCCCGAAATTTTTTCAATGATATTCGGAGCCGATTGTACTCTGTCATCCAAAACTACTGCAATGCGTTTGTTAATATTCGCCCCGGTCACAACCGCCCAACGTTTGCTGCCGTCTGGAGTCATTTTTAGAGTGACGATAGGCCGCCCCGCCATACCGGGATCCATTCCCTGGTAAATATCCTGCTTCGCTTCGGTTACCACCGCGCCGGATAACTCCGCTGCTTTTTTTACAACGTAGGCGGCGTAAAATCCTTCATGAACTTCCTTATTGCTGAATAAAATTTCATTCGATTCACCGATAGCGGCTTGTACACCTGGCTTGATTTTTGTTCGGTCGCCGACTTTCATGAATAGCAGGGACCTCACGAATTCCAGGTTCTGCGCAGCAACATAAAAATCATAACCCGTTTGGCCGATCTGTTGTCCGATAATATATTGCGTAAACGGTTTCGCCCCGGATTGGATACCGGCCGTATCCGTTTTTGCAGTATCGCTTTCGGGCTTAAGCAATTCAGCCGATAGACCACTTAACCTGGTGGTATCTTTAGCAACTTTCACTGTTGAATCCGTCATTAAACCTTGCGCATTCAGCGTATCAATTCGCGCAAAATACGTATCCAATCTTTCAAATATGTTACCTGCATCCTGCGGATCACGGAGCAGTTTGAATTCGAGTAATGCCGTTTGCTGGATTAGATTCTTGGCAATAATAGGATCGTCAATTCCAGGCAATTCAACGACAATACGATGGTCGCCCTGTTTCTGAATTGTCGGTTCACTCACGCCGAACTGATCCACACGGTTCCTAATAATCGATTGGGCACGATCAACGGCGTCCTTAGCTTCGTCATTAAGAAATTTGACAACGCCGGCATCATCTTTATGTTTATCTCCCCAGTAATTAATCATCGGCAGGCTGGCTTCGGAAAAATGATTCTCCAATATCGTGGCAAAATTGGATTCCTGATCGGTGCGGTATTCGGCAGCCGCTTTCTCAAATATTTTTACAAATTCGTTATCTTTGGTCTTTACAAGATTCTCAAACAGCGTGACCACATCCGCTTCCAAAACAAGATGAATACCGCCTTTAAGATCAAGCCCTAGATTAATAGATTTGCCCTGAAGGTCGTTCAGTTCTTTGGTTCCCTCTGCCGATTCACGCATCTTCGCTTTATCGTCATTAGATAATCCATAGAATTTGAACGTCGGCCACAGTGCAACCAAGGATAACGCTATGCAAACGAGAATGATTCCTATCCTGACATTTTTGTTCTTAAACATTCCTTAAAACCCTCCAAGTAAACAAATAATTAACTATTTAATAGTTGATTATCCTATGTGATGTTAAAACTCAAGCTCTCCAAAAAGAGAGCCCAATATAGTTTGCGGTATCAAAAAAGTCAAGGGATTATTAGACATGCAAATGATATAGGTTTTTATTTTTGAATTATTTGTGATCAGTTCAAATAGTCGTTGAATATGAAACGAAGTTGATCGATATTTTACAGCTATACTTATATGTTTTATTTTTATTTGTATGTCCCAGCAGTTTGACATTGGTATTATCGGCGGCGGAATCGTCGGTTTGGCAACAGCTTATCGTCTATCGCAGCAATATCCTGGTCTAAAAAACGTCATCATTGAAAAAGAAAATCGGCTCGCGGCGCATCAAACAGGCCATAACAGCGGCGTTATTCATTCCGGGCTTTATTATAAACCGGGTTCGACAAAAGCTTCAACCGCCGTACGTGGCGCTCAAATGATGATTCAATTTTGTGAGGCGAACTCGATTCCATACGATCTGTGCGGAAAGGTTGTCGTAGCAACGGATGAAAGTGAGTTACCGGCTCTCGACGAACTTTATCGGCGAGGCGTCGCCAACGGCGTCGAGGACCTGAAAATCCTAAGCCGTGAAGAGTTGAAGGAAATTGAACCTCACGCTGCAGGAATACGCGCCCTGCATGTTCCGCACGCAGGAATTGTTGATTATGCGCAGGTTTCTGAAAAGTTAGGAGAACACATTCAGTTAGCCGGCTATCAAATTCTTCTGGGTTCGCGCGTAGTCTCTATTGCAAAGAACTCAAAAAATTGGATCTTGCGAACACCGCATGATGAAATTCAAGTCCGCTTTATCATCGGATGCGCAGGCTTATTTTCAGATCGCGTCGCACGTATGGGCAGAATAGATCCCATGGTCAAGATCGTGCCGTTTCGCGGCGAATATTACAAGATCAAACCCGATATGGACTACTTAGTAAAAGGACTCATTTATCCGGTTCCCGATCCGCGCTTTCCCTTTCTTGGCGTCCATTTTACCAATCTCATTCACGGCGGCGTCGAGGCCGGGCCGAATGCGGTGCTGGCATTCAAGCGCGAAGGTTATAAGAAAAGCGATTTCAATTTGATCGATACAATCGAAACACTCATTTATCCGGGCTTTCTAAAATTGGCCAAAAAAAATTGGCGTATGGGATTTGGCGAAATGAAGAGGTCGTACTGTAAAACGTTATTTGTCAAAGCGCTGCAGAAACTGGTGCCTGAAATTAAATCCTCCGATCTGATGACAGGCGGCTCCGGAGTGCGCGCGCAGGCTCTACTGCCCACTGGCAATTTAGCAGACGACTTTATGATCATCGCAAGCGCGCATGCCATACATGTCTGTAATGCACCGTCGCCGGCGGCAACGGCTTCGCTTTCGATAGCCGATACCATTGTTCAAAAAGCAGCCGAATGTTTTAACCTCTTAAATTAATTATTTTATGTTTTCTTTTTTTATAGAAAGATCATTCAGGTTCGAATGTCCTTGCGCCAAAGTCGAAATTTCTGATTGAACCATCCGCTAACTAATACGATGTGAGGTTGATATGATTAAATTTTTTACAATTCTATTATGTTTTGCAACCGCTTATCCTCCCCTGTTTGCTCAAAAAGATATTCGCGAGGTCACAGAAAATATTGCAGAAACAACGGTTTCGAATTTACAAGCACGATACAACAATAATCCGGGTGCGGTCAGAATCGGTGTATTTAATCTCGACCGGCAGGTTCTTAATGAAGCAAATCTTACTTACTCCATTTTTGAAAATTATATGACGGATCAGATCATCATTGGATTGATGAATAATAAAGAGCGAATTGAGTTTGACGTGGTTGAAAGAGGTTCACTTGAAAAAGTTCTTTTGGAACAGCAGTTGGCCATAAGCGATCTTGTTGATCAAAGTAAAAGTGTTGAAGCCGGGAAGTTACTGAATGCCAACGTTATACTGACCGGCTCGTATCAGGTATTGCCCGAAAATATTCAAATTACAATGAAGCTAACGGACGTTCAAACCGGCAGCCTTATCAGCGTCATGTCCTACGAAATTAAGATTGATAAAAGAGCAGATAATCTGCTTGGCATAAAGGACGAAATGGCCATTCGTGAAAAAAACCAACAACGACAGAAAGAATTATATCAGCAAAAAAAGGGGCGTTCGCATAGCTTTTTTTGGCGGCGGAATGAGCCTTATGTACCTTAATAGTTCGGGGAAAACCGATATCGACCATTATGCCGGAACGCTGGACGTATCCTTTGGTTATCGCCGAGTGGTGGCCAGCATTGGTTACGGATATTACTCATACAAATATAATCTGCGTAATAACCATTATCTTTTGGCTGGACTAAGTATTCGCATTATTTCCTTTTTAAGATTGGGCTATATGGTAGGATTACCGCTTGACAAGGATAATAGTTTAGGGCAAACCGTCAGCAGCGGGAGTCAAACGGCTCATTATCTCAAATGGACTGTTTTTGAACTTCGCCCATGTGACATTTCCCTGAATTATGCCGTGATTAATAAAAGAGCGTTTGCGCAATATTCAAATAATACTAACTTTGAATTTTGGGGCCTTGGCTTAAGTTTTCATTGACCGGCTTTAGCTTCTCGGAAAAAACCGCGACATCTGAACTATTTCATCAACTTTATCACCGCCTGCGCAAACTCACCTTGAGGCGCCCTCTGGAGATATTCTTTAAACTGCATTTTACTTTCAGCCGGCTGTTTGAGTTCGCGATATACCAACCCCAGATAATAATGATTTGCCGCCGCTTCTTTATCAAGATAACCTCGCTGGCTTTCAACCGCCTGCTCTAAGTACATTTTTGCATTTTTAAAATCGTTTTTGTGATAATAAATTATTCCGAATAAACCTTTGTACAGAAAATTCGTCGAGTCCTGAAGCCATGCCTGTTGTGCAAAATCCATCGCACGTTTCAGATCTTTTCCGGTTTTTACATACAGGCAGGACAATCGGTAAGCCGCAAAATCGAGACTGGGCCGGTTTTCAATTGCCCTTAAATAGTATTCAATGGCTTCGTGAGGAAGTTCGGCTTCCTCAAAATCCTTGGCGATGTCCGTGTACACGCGTGCTTTGTCAGGAAGCATGCCGAGTACAATTTCAAATTGAGCTTTTGACTCTGTCGTTCTGCCCCACTTTTGATACAGAATACCGAGATGACGATAAGCAAAATCGCTATAAATATCGTATTCAATGGTTGATTTGAACTCATCTTCAGCCTTTTTGAAATAGGCGTTCGCCGAGTCTTGCTTATTTGTCTTCATCAGGGCAATACCCATTTTGAAGTGAATCCATCCCATCGTGTCAAAGTAATAAGGATTGCGTTGCGACAATTCGATGGATTTTTGTGATAACTTCTCCGCTTCCGGCAGCCGTATCGCATCCGTCGCATAGCGCCAGGCCAGGTTATTGTAAGCGCCGTTCTCCTCCGGAAATTTTCGTATGTTCTCATAGAATAGCGAGTCGGCAATTTCCTGCATACCTGCAGACGTATAGAAATCCGCGTAGATCTGGTCGAGATTGGGCAGCGAAGGATTTGCCGCCTTTACAAAGTCGGCAGCTTCCAAAGATTTTCTGAGCAATGCCCATTTTTTTTGCGCTGTAAGAAAACGATTATTCACTTCCGTTTGATATAAGCCGCTCAAACTAAGATAATTTCCTATATTCTCTGGTTCGTATCGAATGGTGAATTGCGCTTGCTCATAAGCTTGTTCAAAATCTCCGGTCTCAGCCAGATAACCGGATAGTAAATTACGCGGGGTCGAAGTGAGCGGATTGATACGAATTGCCTGTTTAATCTCAGCAATAGCTTCGTCGTATTTTTTCTGAGCAAAAAGCGCGCTGGCCGTATATACGTAATTAATGATATTTGATTCGTCCAACTGTTTAGCCTTTTTAGTGATCTGCAGAACTTTGTCATAGTCATTTTGCGAAAGCATCAAGCTTGCACGGCGCAACACTAATTCAATGCTTGTGGGATTCAATTGCAGAAGAGTATCGAGAACAGCGGACGCCTGATCGTAATTATCTTTTTGCAGATGAATCAGCATGATCCCTTCCATCGCGCTCTCATAGGTTGGCAAAATAGTGAGCGCATCCCGATACTTCGACATAGCTTTTTCATACTGATGTTCCCCTATCGCTTTATCGCCCTGCCATTTTAGTTCAACCGCTTTGCCGGTTGTTATTGGCCCTTCCGTTACATTGATCTCTTTATCAAATGGAATAATGATCGCACATTCATTTCCGCTCTGCCGCCATTCCTGCAGGAAATCATCATATGAAACCGCCTGGTTATTAGCTACTGTCGGGTCATGCATGATGATCTGATGTTTGCTCTCGTCATAACCGATTACCACGACCACATGGCCGTATCCAAATGGCGTCAGAAAAACCAGAACCGGTATGCCTTGATCAATTCGTTCTTTGAGATCCTCTATCGTTCCGATATAGCCAAAGGACTTATATGTACCCAAACTTCGGGGATAAGAAAGGATATCATTGGACTGAGCTCCTGCATAATCGCTTTTAATAACTGAATAAATATCGTCTTGATCTATATAATGGTTATAATAGGACAACACCATAGACAGCGATGCAGCCGCGCATTGCGGGCCATGCTGCTTGACATAAGGAATATTTTCAATCACTACTTTTTTTGGCGGCTCCAGCTTCTCAAATTTGATATTAGTGAGAACGGCGCTATAGGACGCTTCCTGCAGTTCTGTAGTGGCTTTAAATTCGTTGAACTCTTTTGTCGAAAAATTATTAGAGAGCTTCCGTATCAATCGTTTCCCCGAATCAAATTCCAGTTCCGCAACGCCCCGATGTTGAATTGAAATGCGCCCTTGTTCTCCATACCGCGCCGCATCATAACTTCCGGTGATGCCATAATATTTTTTTCCATAGGCAATACCGTCGCTGATTTCTTCGAGCTCGGTCACCGCATCAATAGAACCCAGTTTGAAAACGTATTGATTGGATTTCCACATTTCTCCTTCGTATGTACGTTTTCTTAAGAATGCGCCGTGCAGATCTTCCATGACGGCTATTACAAAACGCGGCAAGGCGTGTGGATCGCTTTCCAGTAATCCGTAAATATTCGTGACTCCGTATACATCGGACATCCGTAAATATAATCGTTGCCCAATGGAACTCCGTTCTTTGGATGTCAATGCATACCCGTCGATAGAAATAATATCGAGCGCAAACTCAACCTCACCGTAATCAGTTATATCCTGAACTTGTTCCCGGAAAACGATAGTGAGTTCCCTCGACAGGTCGCCATTGGCATCAGCCCCGATGAGCGCATCGTTTTTGGATTTTACTTTCAGTGTGTACGTATTCGTCTGGCCGATTCTAAGTGAATCGTCAAAAACAACAAACCGATCTCCTACTCCTGCATAATCACTTCCAAGGCCATGGGTTTGCATATCTGAAACGGTTGGGCGAAAATAATCCGGATCTGCGACGATCAACCGATCATATGTTTTCACCGCATTGGTCATATCGGATTTATCGGCATATGTTTTTGCAAGGTAGTACATGGCATCAAAATCCAGCGAATCCAATTCCACCGCTTTGTTGAAATGCTGTATAGCTTTGTCATGAAAATCGATCTGGGAATATGTAAGGCCCAAATTATAATGAAAGACCTTTTGAATAACGGGATCGGAAGTAAATGTAACTCCCTTGACAAAAGACGTTTCAGCCAGTTTGTACTTGCCTGTTCGCATCCGCAGCAAACCAAGCTGCATGTATGCTTCGTAATAAGACGAATCAACGGACAAAGCGAGCTGCAGATAATATTCGGCAGAATCAGGCGATGACGCGCTTGTTCCTTTTTCATAATAGCGATACGCATCTTTATTAATTTTTCCATCTATCAACTTTTGAACCGTCACCATATAATCTCTGATATTGACCTGACGATTATCAAGTTCCAGAGAGCGTTGATAATATTCCTTCGCCTTGACCCAGTCCTGGCGGCGGAAATACAAATAAGCCGTATTGCCATATTCAAACGCGCCCATACGGCCTTGTTGAATTAATTTTTCGTAGTACCCTAATGCTTCTTCATCCTTGCCCAGAATAAAATTGATCCGGCCAAGTTCAGTCAGGACTAATGTAAAATTCGGCTCGATTCGTATAGCTTCTTTTAAAGAAGACAGGATGATTTCATATGCTTTTCGTTTATCTTTAACCGCATTTACGAGATCCATTTGCGATCGCGCGTCAAGATAATTGACAAAAGCGTTTTCATTAAATTGGCCCTTCAGGATAAGCCTGATGAGTCTTGCGTATTCGTTAACAAGATCGTCTTTGAATCCAATGGCCGCCGCTCGGTCAAACTGATTCAGCGCCAGCTCCCACAGCTTCATTCTCAGAAGACAATCACCGAATTCATAATACACACCAGCCTCGGCTGCTTTACCGGTTTTCACAACGCGGTCATACACCGGTATTGCCCTTGCATAATCCTTTTCATCGTAATAGAATCGCGCCAGTGATATCCACGAATCAAGACTACTGGAATCAAGCTCTGTGAGCTTCAGAAAGAAGACTTCAGCGCCCGGATCATTCAGGGCGCGGGCAGTTTCAGCCAGCCATACGACGCCATCTATATTATCCGGATAAGCGGCCGTATACCGCTGTAAACTGATATAAGCGCTTTCATATTCTTCCGTGTTAAAAAGCGCTTTCCCATACGGCAGATAAAGCTCAGTCATGCGGCTGTCTAATAACAGCGCCTTGCCGTAATTCTCCGCGGCCTTGCGATAAAGGCCTTGCCCGTCATATACTCTCGCCAGGGCAGCATTGGCCTCGGCAAAGTTATTGTCGATCCTCACAGCTCTCCGATACGCGTCCAGAGCGGATCGCCACTGGGACATTCCCTTTTTTTCAAAAGACCGGCCTTTTAAGTAGAATTCCTTAGCTGCCTTATTTTGAGTTGACAGCGGAATCGATGTGCAGGAAATCGTCCACGATAACGCCAAGACAATAAGCGCTGAAACGTATGACGATGCAATTTTGAATTTCATGTTACCTCAACATTTAGATAAGAAGCGCGTGCATATTGTACAAAAAAGGCGACACGGTGTCGCCTTGACGAAGAACGCGCGATGTGAAATATGAATTTATAAAACTCTGAATATGACCGATTGTTCCACGGCACAGTCGCCTTGGTTTAGCGGAATTTTTACAAATTGCATTTGCAGGAAAATCCCTTTCATACACTCCAGAAAACCAGCATTCTTAGTGCCGTCAAACACGATCGTCACGGAATCGACATTTCCGGCTGGCTTGATAACAAAACGAAATCTCACTTTAAATTCCCTCGCTTCACCGGATGTAATATTCCTGCCGTAGCAATTCGCAAAATACTGCGTCTTTAGATTGACCCGTTCCGCGATCTCGCTTTCCTCTCGTCCTTTGCCGTACACTGCAGGGGCAGTGCAGAAGATACTTAAACTTCCGCTTTGTGCATCTTGCGCGTTCGCTATGTCACAACTCGGCAAAAACGCAAACAACAATCCGGCAAAAAGAATAAAGTTATTCATTCATCCCCATTTTTAATTAATTCCTTCTTCATTGAAAACTAACGCGGTGAAACAGTAAATAACCGTCTCTGGCTTTTTCCATGCGTTTTTTGGCAATCCCGCTTTAATGCAAGTCTGTTCAAGGAATGTTTCCCTGTCCCATCGGTATTCCGTAGCAACTTGCGGAAGCAATAAGCCATGGTGGAACCCGCTCTCTATCAAGAGCCCGTGTTGACCGGGCAAGATACTTTCGACATCTTTGACTTTTTTCATCGGCGATAATACGCTGATTTCAATTTCGATGTTCCCTAATTCACCAACCGTTAATGGGCTAAAACGATTATCATGCAGAGCAGCTGATACAGCGGCCTTACTGACCGTCTCGGCAAGCGGTTCGTTGCTTTGGATATAACCCACACACCCGCGCAGGTGCTGATCAATCTCGATTGTGACAAAGGCTCCTGCTTTTATTTCTAACGAAGGAGAAATAGTGTAGCTTGCCGCCAAATCCGGTACCGGCACTCCTTTCACGGACGATACAATCGATTGCCGTGCGATGTCCAGTAAAAGTTTTTTTTCTTCAGCAGATAAATTCATATGTAGTTGAAATATAAGTCTGAAGACTACTGATTATCAACTTTTTCCAATAAGTTTTTTTTTACAATCTCGATGGGCATGATTCGCTCAGTCCACAAATAAAATGCCGCCGCTGCTTGTTCAACCAACATGTCGAGTCCGTTGATCGCAACTGCTCCGGAAACGTGCGCATACTGCAAAAACAGCGTTTTTATCGGATCGTAAATAAGGTCATAAACAATCATTTCGGAATCAAAAAAATCAGGCTCAACGAGGCATTCTTCCGAAGCTAACCCTACCGACGTTGTATTGACGATGACTTTGGACCCAAGTTTTGGCCATTCATCTGACGAAACAAACCGCAGTGGAATTTCAGGCCTTATGGATGCAAAGTCACTGATCAATCGCAACGCGCGTTCTTGAGTGCGGTTGTAAATAAAAATTTCGCCGACATCATAATTATTTATTAATGCATATATCACAGCCCGTGCGCTGCCGCCTGCGCCTAGAACCAACACTTTCTCATTTTCAATATTTTTTCGGAAGGGCTCCATTGATTTTGTAAACCCTACGACGTCCGTGTTATAACCGATCCATTTACCGCGCTTTTGGACAACCGTATTCACAGAACCGATCAATTTTGCCTCAAACGAAACTTCATCCAAATAGCCGGTCACAGCAACTTTGTGTGGAACGGTCACACTGAACCCGGCAACGCCAAGCGCTTTAAATCCGCTTAGAGATCCTCTGAGATCGAGACTATCAAACGCCAGAAAAACGGCATTGATACCTGACAATTTAAATGACGTATTGTGAATAAGCGGTGAAAGGGAATGTCGGATTGGAGAACCAATGAGGGCATATAATTGAGTAGAACCATTAATTTCAATTGAAGAATCAGTCATGCTCAGAATCAGATCCGATCAGATTTATGGCAAAAGGGCTTGGTTGTTTGAAAAAACATCCTCGTTTACTTGATCTAATATTTTAATTTTTTCCGTTTTGATCGTTCTGTTTTTCCTCATATTCTGTTTTTCCGTAGAAAATTTCATGGCGCCGTACGGCTTCCAGTTTTTCCAATAATACGATCCGTCTTCCGAGTCCTGAAGAAAAAATCTCCATTGGTCCATCAGGTATGTTTCCGGATTGATGAAAGCCCAATACTGATCCTTTGGCGTGAGGCCAACCTGATCGAAAGTCAGATGCAACGTTTCATAATTAATTCCGGACGCAGAATCCTTTTGCAGGCCGTTATAGTTCAGCGTAACGCCGGGATCCCTCAATTTCCACGGCATGATGATCCAGTACGTATCGTTAATGAAACGGTTGTAACCGTACTGAAGTTTATCCTCCGCCTCTTTTGCATCCAACAATTTACCGTCAACGTACGCCCGCCCCCTTTTCTTATTAATGTCCTCATACAGCATACAATAGGATTTTCCATCTCTCATTTTTCCCTGCACGCGGTAGCGTCCGGTGAATTTATCCCATACATGCTGATGCCTTGAGACTTCCTTCCCGTCTGCTTCAACAACAAAATCAAACCTGAAATAACGCGTTTCATTCCATGCGTTTAGACCGCCCATCGCGTTCATCATACGGTCGGCAAGTTCCAGAGCCTTATTATCAGTGGTATTGCCTTTTCCTGCGGTTTCATTTCTCGATGGCGTCGATTGTTTGGTTCCGCAGGCGCTCACGAAAAGAATCAAAATATAAATAAATCGAATATTCATTAAACTCTATTTTTGAGTGTCACAACTCGGTTAAAAAAACGATTAGCCACGAATCCACACAAATTTCCACAAAAAATTCAAATTCGTGAAAACTTGTGCCGTTTGTGGCTAATAATTACTTCTGAGTCTTGATCTTTGCTTTTTGCGTCAGCAGGTAATCTTCGTCCACCGTCTGCCATTTAACGCCGTAAGATCCGAGTGACGTTACGTCATATAATAGAAAAAATTTTCCGTTTTTCATTTTAAAAATCTGCACCTGCAGTACTTTTTCATCGGAATCGTTCGTTAAATTATCAAATATAGAATATCCGCGTAATTCTGCGGGAGTGATTTCAGGACCAAGATCCTCGTCAAGAATGTACGGAACAAGCTCGTTGTTAAAAGAATACTCCTCGTATTTGGTAAAACTGGAACCTGCAAATCCTCCGCCGACCATGCCGCCTAAAATTACTGCCATGGAAAGAGGATGGGCCATAGCCGCAGCCCCGCCCTCGCTGGATGCCGCTGAACCTACTGCATAACCTCCGGCAATCCCCAAAACACCGCCGATCACCGAGCCCCAGATAATTTTCTTCTTCTTATTGTGATCTCCGGAAAAAACAATTTTTGAAATGACTTCAACGGGCAATTCGGCATTTTGTCCGTTCTGCGAAACCACCAATTTATCATTTGAGGCGCTCATTATTTTCGTCTCAAAGTCAACATTGGCTATGAATACCGTTACGCGGGCATGCGTCTTGTTTTCTTTATTCGCCTGCCAATCCGCTTGATTGAGCATCTGGCTGCGCGGTCCGCAACTAATAACCAGAATCGTAAACAATAAAAACGCTAAGCCTCTAAGGAGATTTTTTGGCAACATGACTTGAACTCCGGGTAAGTTTATCATTGAAA
Organism: bacterium; assembly: GCA_008933615.1. Lineage (NCBI taxonomy): Bacteria > bacterium. Next base: position 33,267 of record WBUR01000022.1, read on the forward strand.
ACATATCTATTCGTTATAGTCCGCAAGAATCAATCACCACCGTTACAAAATTCTTGGATTGCTGTGTCATCCAGTTGTATTTCGCAAAATCTTCTTTTCTCTGTGCACTCCGTTTCTCCGTGGTAAGTGTTTGCATTTCGTCTAATGCGCTAAATATCTTTCGGCATCGATTGCCGCCATACATCCGCTGCCCGCCGCCGTAACCGCTTGACGGTAGTAACTGTCCTGCACGTCTCCGCATGCAAATACCCCGGGAATATTGGTTTTAGTGGACGTGCCTTCCGTGATCAGATATCCGTTTTCATCCATATCCAAGATTCCCTTGAATAAATCGGTGTTCGGTTTGTGTCCGATCGCAAGAAAAAATCCCTGCGTTGGAACATCTGAAATAACGCCGGTTTTCACATTTTTGACTTTCAGAGATTTAATATGCGAATCCTGTGTTCCTACTATATCCACCACTTCGGAATCCAAAAGATATTTGATCTTTTCATTTTTTTTGGCGCGCTCGATCATGATCTTCGATGCGCGGAATTCCTGCCGGCGATGAATCAGCGTTACGGAGTTTGCGAATTTCGTGAGGAACGTTGCTTCCTCCATTGCCGTGTCTCCCCCGCCGACCACGTGAATATCTTTTCCTTTAAAGAAGAACCCGTCGCAGGTCGCGCATGCCGAAACGCCGTAGCCCATCAATTCTTTTTCTTTGGGCAATCCAAGTAATTTTGCCGACGCGCCGGTTGATATAATTACAGTTTCTGCAAGATGTTCCACCCCGCCGTCGTCCACTACTTTGAACGGTCTCTTAGAAAAATCAACTTTCTCAATAGACTTAAATTCGCATTTTGCGCCAAAACGTTTTGCCTGCTCTCTGAATAGCTCCATCATTTCCGGCCCCAAAATACCTTTGGGAAAACCGGGATAATTTTCAACTTCTGTTGTAATAGTCAATTGTCCGCCGGGTTGATTTCCTTCAAAAACAATTGGATTTAAATTAGCTCGTGATGCATAAATAGCCGCGGTCAAACCTGCCGGGCCGGAACCGATAATAATGACGTGGTGTACTGTCGCGCCCAAGTGTTATACTCCTTTTCTACAAATTGGTTAAACTTAATTTTCGCAGCCGGTTAAATAAAAACCACTGCAGCGGAATCTGTATCGCCAACTGGACACATCCGCCGATCAAAAAGTACTGCAGTGTCTGCGTCCAATCGATCCACCGAACTAATAACAGCGCCATTGTAAATAATATTCCGGATAAAAAAAAGAAAAAAGGCGCGCGGCTCACGTAAGCCTTTAAAGAAAAAGGTTTATTGAACTTTTCTGAAACAAAAAAATACCACGCACGATCAGCAAACCAGCCTGAAAATGTGATGGAAAGACATAAAGCTAGTATTTTTAGCCAGACGAAAATATCCATATTCGATCCTAACAATACAGTTCCAAACCAGATGAACATTGCGCTGACATTTGCGAATGTAAAATTTCTCACCGTCCCGTTCCATACTGTTTCCGAGTCGGAACTGAGCAGATAGTTTTTCATCGATTGATGTTCTTCGGGGGTCATAGTTTCATACTTTAATAGATTCTGTGCGACAAGAAGATAAAGTAAAATCAGCCTGAAATCAATTAATCGGACATAAAATTTTGTTATTCTTCTCTCAACGAGTAATTGCTTTTTTTTGGCAGCTTTTGCCGGAGGTATTCTACAGTAAGAAAATATAAAAAAACATGACGAAGGTCATTGTTTTTAAAAAAAATTTTCATACATTTTTTATACGTAGCCCATCTAAAAAAGCCAAATAACCAATCACGGAGGTGACTATGACCTGCAACTCACGATTGGCATGCAATCTGCCGGGGGGGGGTAATACTCTTCTGCATTTTTCCTTTTAAAGTAGTGAAGGAGATCAATCATGAAACCGTATATATATATTGCAGTCTTTGTTTTCTGGACTGCCTGTGACTCATCGGAAAAACACACCATAAGTCCCCCGCAGCTCAAAGGGAAGATCGTGTATTCAAAACCAATCGTTTCGCTTCCGTTACGGGTCCTGGTTGCTCGGGATCTGGACAGCGTTTCGGAGCAATATATATCAGATTCCACCGATGGTTATGGTTCTTTCAATGAGCCAAATTGGAGTCCTGATGGAAATAGAATAGTATGTACTTTTTTTGGTTTTGAGGGGCCTTTCAAATTGTTCATTTATGTTAACTCAAAGAAATATGTAACGCTCTCGTCTTATTTTGATTATGAACCATTATGGAGTCCGGGTGGAGACAAAATACTCTCTTCAGTAGGATATTTTACTTTCCAAATTATTGACACCATTTCAAATACAGTCTATTATAATGGCCCTGACTCTTCAGTATGGAATTCAAAAGTAGTCTTCTTGAAGAAAGGCCACGTGCGATGGAATACGGAAGAAGAGATTTTCTTAGTCGCCACACCGCATAGGCCTGACTATCCGCCACATGCTCAGCATGACAGCCTGCGCGAGATATACCGGTACAATTATGTGACAGAGACTTTGGTAGAGCGTATGACAAATAATCTGCTGGATGAGAGTAACTTCGAGATCTCATCGGACCGCCAGCGTATTGTTTTCAGCCGCGGTTATGAGGCAGATAAAATCACCTACCTGATGAATATCTCCGACACGTCGGCTACGCCGATCATTCAAGGCAAGCACGAGACGGTGAGATGGTTTGGCAAGACGCATTATTTGTATTATGTCCGCTTCCCGAATCCCACGGTGTATGTCATGGACACCGATCATCCGGAGAAAGAATACGAATTAATGCCCGTCTATGATGCCAATATCGACATCTGGGCACAGCCGGATAGCGTGGGAGATTGAGAACTCAAGAAAAAAACAGTGCCATTTTTTATGAAGTACTTGCACTAATGGTCTATGAAGAAGTCTCCGGTCAAAACGGAGATTTCTTTTTTGTTAAGAATCCTTATTGATTGTGGACACCCCACAAATGGGATGGATTAGACGATTCCGGGAACGCGGTTGCCAGCGGCGTATACCTGTATCGCATGCAGGCGGGCAGCTATATCCAAACACGCAAAATGATGCTTTTAAAGTAGTGAAGGAGATCAAACATGAAACCGTATATATATATTGCAGCCTTTGTTTTCTGGACTGCCTGTGACTCATCGGAAAAACACACTATTAGCCCCCCACAGCTCAAAGGCAAGATCGTGTATTCAAAGCCAGTTGCTTCACTTCTCAAAAATGTCTTAGTTGTTCGGGATCTAGACAGCGTTTCGGAGCAATATATATCAGATTCCACCGATGGTTATGAGTCGTTTAGAGAACCAAATTGGAGCCCTGATGGAAAAAGAATCGTGTGCACATATTCTGGATTTGAGGGGCCATTTAAACTATTCATCTACACAGACTCAAGGACATATGTATCTCTCTTTCACTATGCAGATAATACGCCATTGTGGAGTCCTGGAGGAGACAAGATACTTTCCTCATTTTTGTATTTCTCTTTCTCAATTGTTGATACACTTTCCAGTACGATTCGTCTTGGTGGGCCTGACTCTTTAGTATGGAATTCAAAAGTAGTCTTCTTGAAGAAAGGCCACGTGCGATGGAGCGCAGAAGAAGAGATTTTCTTAGTTGCTACACCGCAGAGGGGTACTGAATATGCGCAGTATGACAGTCTTCGCGAGATATACCGGTATAATTATGTGACAGAGACTTTGGTAGAGCGTATGACAAATAATCTGCTGGATGAGAGTAACTTCGAGATCTCATCGGACCGCCAGCGTATTGTTTTCAGCCGCGGTTATGAGGCAGATAAGATCACTTACCTGATGAATACTTCCGATACGACGGCCACGCCAATCATTCAAGGCGAGCACGAGACGGTGAGATGGTTTGGTAAAACGCATTATTTGTATTATGTTCGCTTCCCGAACCCGACCGTCTATGTCATGGACACGGATCATCCGGAGAAGGAATATGAATTAATGCCCGTCTACAACGCTAATATCGACATCTGGGCACAGCCGGATAATGCAAAGAATTAGAATGTGAGTCTATAAACGAATGTACGATGATTTGAAATTGTAAACAAAAACCCCGCATTTTTAGTGCGGGGTTTTTGGTAGAACGCTCTAATTCCACCCGACTGTCATCGAGAAAACAAAATTTCTCGGTAAACCCGGTTCGAGATAAACCGGCTTTCCATCGACCATATCGGGATTAACAAATGCAGAACCTGCGTATTTTTTATCCATCAGATTATTAATGCTAAAAAATGCTCTGACAAACAGATGTTCGGAAAGCTGAATCGGTTTATCCAAACCCAGCGTCGCATTAAATACCGCATACGAAGGAACTTGAATCTGATTGGCATCGTCAACGAAATATTTTCCAACGCCCTGGAAACCTAATTCAATAAACCCGCCTTTCATCCTTTCAGGAGCATAACGCAGACTGGAACTGTAGAACAGATCCGGCACGCCTGCAACCTTATTATCTTTATAATCCGCCGATTGTCCAGGCCTTCCGTAATGCACTGAATCTACAGTATAGTTAACGTACCGGTTATTCGAATACGATGCGGAGGATTGAATCGAGAACCCGTGGTCCAGTTTAAGATTCACACCTAATTCCGCGCCGATCCTTTGCGTTTTTCCCGCCGTAAAATAAAATCGCCCGCCCTTGTAAGGAATAATGTCGTTTTTCACTTGAATCCAATAGAACGCGGCATCGTATGTAAGGAGCTGAAAAAATCCGTCATCAGCCATTTCGACAACTTGCTTGGTTCCAATCTCGGTCGTAAGAGATCGTATAGGCTTTAAAAGCGGATTAACGGCATACGCAGTGTCGGATGGCAATGTGCCTGCCGGGTCGGTTTCATTTCCGGCCGGAACCTCCACGCCTCCGCCGACATTCGCATACACGCTATGTTTTTCCGTAAACCGATAACTGATGCCGGCTTTGGGCGTCAGCCCCGTGAATGATTTAGTTTGCAGTCCCAACTGGGTATTTATGAAGTTCTCATTGAAATATTTCACCACATCGTATCTCAAACCTAGTATGACGGAAATGTTCTCATGGAAATCGGTTTCATTCTGCATGAACGAACCGAAACTATTGGCGCCTTCGCGTTTGTTATCTCTCAATTCATTCCCACGGCCTCCATCGCCGGTCAGTGAATAAAACAAGATCGCGCCGTCCTGATAGGCCTCATCCATACCGATCAGCGTCACATTTTTTACGGAGGAAGATAGCGACCATCCGTGACGATACATTACGTTTCCGCCGACATGATATCGTGTGAAATCACGGTAGGTATTTCGTTCCGAACGCTGGAGATATTTCGGATTAATATACGCCATTGCAGAAATTCCATTGTCATCATTGATCTGATGCTCAAGCGTGACGCCGATCCGGCCGGTTTTGTTATTTCTACTTTCGACACGGCTGAGATAAGTCGGATTACTTTGTTTTGCAGAAGAATCATATTGTGTTTTATTCAACGGACCGGGAATATGAAATAAGTTTCGCGTACCGACCAGATGTACACCCAGCGTTGTCGCGTCGGAAACGGAAGAGACGATTCCCAAATTGACTATATCACGTTCACTTGCAGAATTGACGCGCCACCCGTCAAACGACGTTGTCGTGTAATTAGCGTAAAATCTAGTTTCGCCGACAACCGTACCCGCCTGAAAAAAATATTCCTGCAATCCGAAACTGCCGAATTTTGCAGAGGCATTGGCGTAGGGTTTTTCAAAATACGGAACCGTACTGATGCTGACCACTCCCCCGCCCGCATTCCCCCAAATGGCGGATGCATTAGAGCGTACCACTTCCATATTTTGCACAGCATTGAGGTCAACCATGTCAAACGACGTTCTTCCGTCCGGTTCTGTTTCCGGTATTCCGTCCATCAGAACTCGCACGCCCCGTGAAGTGCCGGCATTGGACCGGTCGCCCGCGCCCCGCGCTCCAAAACCGCGGATCGAAATCCGGATGTCCTGATTACCCGATCGCGACTGCGCCAAAACGCCCGGCACATAACTTAGTGCGTCATTCAGTCCGTATCCGCGTTGACTCTGAATCTGTGAACGGCCGATGACCGTGACAGCCAACGGAACTTCGATGATGGGCTCAGGAATCCGTGTTGCGGTTACCGTAATTCCCTCCAATTGATACAATTTGTATGTAGAATCCGCTTTGTCATTCTTCTTTTCCTGCGAACGGACTGAAACCGATGCAAGACAAATCAGAATGAAAAGGAAAGTACGTTTATTCATTACCACTCCCGATCATATGATTTTTGATGAAGGTGCAAATCCTGGGTTTTGATGCCGACCAGGCATTCAACTGATGTTATGCGGGGAGATTCGGCGGATGAAAGTGTGCGGTTATAAAGCTCTGGTGTACGGGGATAAACGAATGATCACCGTTATCGATAAAAAAAAGCGATACAAAAACAAACTTTTTTTGATTCGGAAAGTATTCAATTTTGATCTTCAGTTTCAGTTTACTCTTCTGATCATGATCGCGTTTGGATTCCTCCTGATACACTATATTGGAAGTTCCGTCATCTGTATTAATCCTGCTCACAAAAATATCCTCGTCCTGATCAGCAACATCCCAGTAGATCGTGACCTGCAGAGGATGAAAAGCGAGGCTGAAAAAAGCATACGGGTGCGTGACGGCCAGAATATTGAAACACAGCGCAATGTTAAGGAATACTTTCATCATAAGCGGAATATTCTAATGCCAAATCAGTTAATAATCAAAGGATTTCAAAATGTAAGCGGAGTCAAGTGAGTAAAAAAAAAACTAAAAAAAATATTGTGTTTTTATGTATTACTTTGTATAATGCGCCGCTAAAGTACTGAAAATAATTTCTTTGAACAATAAATTTATCGAGGATTTCGACAATGAAAGAAAATATTCACCCTGCATACCCGCTGTCCCATGTGACTTGTTCGTGCGGCAATACGTTTGTCACCCGCTCGACGGTTGGCGATATCAAGGTTGAAATTTGCTCAAGCTGCCACCCGTTCTATACCGGGACGCAGAAACTGATTGACACCGCAGGCCGCGTCGACAAATACAACAAGAAAATCGCCAAATTCAAGGAAGCTAAAGAAAAAGCTTAGCTTACGTTTTCTAAAAAAGGAATATACCCTGTCTTTTTTCATAAGGTGTATTCCTTTTTTTGTGCCTAATTTCGAACACCTTAAGAGTCCTCTGAACAAAATCATGTTAGATCAATTAGAAAAAATAGAGACCCGGTTTAACGAAATCAACGATATGCTGACGCGGCCTGAGACCATTTCGGATCAGAACCGATTCAGAACATTAAGCAAAGAACGCAGCAGCGCCGAAGAGATTGTTGACAAATACCGCGTCTATAGAAAAATATTATCAGATATTAAAGGAAATAACGATATCATACATAATTCGGATGATGTGGAATTACGCGAGATGGCGCGAGCCGAATTGATCCAATTGGAACTTGAAAAGGGCACGATCGAAAACGAGTTGAAATATCTTCTTATTCCGCGAGATCCGCACGACGAAGGCGGATGTATATTGGAAATTCGCGCAGGCACCGGCGGTGATGAGGCCGGTATTTTCGTTGGCGACCTTTTTGCCATGTATCGGTACTATATCGAAAAAATGGGATGGCGGTTCCAGACCTTAGATTTTACCGAGGCTAATCAGGGCGGGTTCAAAGAAATGATCATTGAAGTTGAGGGTAAAGGAGCGTACGGAAAACTGAAATTCGAAAGCGGAGTGCATCGGGTGCAACGCGTGCCAAAAACAGAAACACAAGGGCGTGTTCATACCTCAGCCTCTTCTGTTGCCGTTCTTCCAATCATTGATGACGTTGATAAGGAAGTAGTGATCAGCCCCAACGATCTACGCATCGATATTTACCGCGCTGGCGGCAAAGGCGGACAGAACGTCAATAAGGTTGAAACCGCCGTGCGTATGACGCACATCCCGACCGGAATCGTTGTGCAGTGTCAGGAAGAGCGATCTCAGTTGAAAAACCGCGAAAAAGCAATGAAGGTATTGAAGTCGCGAATCTACGAGAAACAAAAAGAAGAGCACGATGCGAAAATCGCTTCCAAGCGTAAATCGATGGTCGGCTCAGGCGACCGCAGCGAAAAAGTGCGCACGTACAATTTTCCGCAGAACCGCCTCACCGACCATCGTATCGGCCTCACCCTATACGACCTCGAAGGCGTCATGGGCGGCAAGATAGACGAGATTATCGAAAAGCTCCAACTCGCCGAAAATGAAGAACTGCTGAAGGCGGGTTGACATCCAATCCTAAAATATTTCTTGTAATTTGACAGCCTATCTTTTACATTTGTTCAATTCAAGTTTCAGTAAATTTTGAAACTTTGTTTATACTCAAGGAAAGTTTATGAACACGGTCGCCGCAGGCTCTAACCACGTTTTGATCAAATCGATGATCAAGAAATCCGGATTGGACGATATTTACCAGAAGGTTATGGATCATCAGAGCTTGTCATTTGAGGACGGTCTGAAATTATTTGAATCAAAGGACCTGAGTTCCGTCGGTTATATGGCCAACATCGTTCGTGAGCGAATGCATGGCAATCGTTCTTTTTTTGTCCGCAATCGGCAACTGAATCCAACGAACGTCTGCGATTATTCATGCATGTTCTGTTCCTTCTATCGCCGTGAAGGCGAAGAAGGCGGCTATACGATGACCATGGAAGAAATTGCCCAACGCGTCAAAGACGGTATTAAACATGGAATTCAGGAAATTCACATTACATCCGGGCTGCATCCGGGCCTACCTTTCAGTTATTACACCGATATGCTGCGAACGATCAAAGAGGCAGCTCCTCATCTGCACATCAAGGGCTTCACGGCGGTTGAAATTGAATATTATGCGCATCATTATAACATGACCCTTCGAGATGTATTAACTAAACTAATTGAAGCCGGCCTCGAAGCCATGCCGGGCGGCGGCGCAGAAATATTTGCCGACAGGGTCAGGAAAAAAATCTGCGATGAAAAATCAACGGCGGAAGGATGGCTTGCCGTTCACGAAATGGCGCACGAACTAGGGCTCATGACAAACGCCACATTGCTCTACGGACATATTGAAACGTATGAGGAACGCGTGGATCATATGTTGCGGCTGCGCGATCTGCAGAACAAGTCCAAATCAAAAGGATCCAAAGGACATTTTAGTACTTTTATCCCTTTGAAATACCAACATGAGAATAACCGCTTAAAAAATTTACCGGACGTAAGCGCATTCGAAGATCTCAAAATGATCGCGGTCCCCCGCCTCATGCTGGATAATTTTCCAAATATCAAAGCTTACTGGGTTGTGATCGGCAAAAGAATGGCGCAGATGGCATTGAGCTATGGAGCTAATGAAATTGAAGGAACGATTCTCGAGGAGAAGATCATGAGTATGGCCGGAACCGACAGCGCGCGGGGTATGACGGAGCCTGAATTGATCAAGCTTATTAAGGACGCGGGCCGCCAGCCGATTGAACGCGATGCATTATACCACGTCATCAAGTCGTACAATGACAACGATATTGAACTAGCTTTAAATCCAAAAGCCTCCATACCAATTTTGAACTAATAATGAACTATACGGATCTTCATCGACCTGCTCTCATGGGCAGGTTTTATTTTTTAACATGTCATGAATATTCTTATTGTCTCAGCAACCCACTCTGAATCCGAGAAAATAACCTCGCACCGATTCGATCATCATTTAGTGCATGTTGAAGTAACAGGTATCGGCATGACCAACACCGCTTATCATTTGACTAAAATTCTTTCCAAGGGAACCTTCGACCTGGTTTTGAATATCGGGATATGCGGCAGTTATGGCCGTTCAAGACCTATCGGGGATGTTGTGCACGTAATAGAAGAAATTTTTTCTGAAATTGGCGCCACCGATGCAGACGGAAATTTCCTGGATCTGAAAAAAATGGGATTCAAACATTTTACTAAAGACGGAAAAGAATACTACAACCGTATTCTCAACCCCAACAAATTATCTGATTTCTTTGATTATTATCCGAATAACGTAAAAGAGGTACGGAGCGTAACAGTTAATACCGTCAATGGAGATGCCCGCCGTATCGAAAGTATAAAATCATTATATGATCCGCACGTCGAAAACATGGAGGGCGGCGCAGTAGCCTGCGTGTGCCTGCAGGAAGGAATTCCTTTTTTTGAGTTTCGTTCTATTTCCAATTATGTCGAACCGCGCGATACGTTACAATGGAATATCCCTTTGGCTTCAGTTAATATTCAGCATTTCATGATTGAATTCCTGTCACACCTTAAATAACAAAATCCCAACGAACATGACCACACTTACGGTCGGTTATTCTACTTGTCCCAACGACACATTCATTTTCGATGCCATGATTCATGGAAAAATCGATACCGAAGACCTTCGATTTGAACCGGAACTCGCGGATGTAGAAAATTTGAATATGCGCGCCTTTAAGCAAGAATTGGACATCAGCAAACTCAGCTACCACGCGTACCTGTTTCTGCGAGACCAGTATGCGCTGTTAAATTCCGGAAGCGCGCTAGGCCGTAATTGCGGGCCCTTGCTGATTAGCAAGAAGGTTGTAAATATAAAGAATTTGACACCGGCGCACATCGGAATTCCGGGTAAATATACAACGGCCAATCTGCTTCTCCAGCTTTATTTGAGAAAGAAAATCGATGCTAAAATATTTTTGTTTTCTGATATAGAAACGGCTTTGATTAATGGAGAAATTGAGGCCGGCGTAATTATCCATGAAAACCGTTTTACTTATGAAGCGAAGGGACTAAAAAGAATTCAAGACCTGGGCGAATTTTGGGAATCTCAAACTAAACTGCCCATTCCTTTGGGCGGAATTGTTGTCAAAAAACAGTTCAGTGTTGATTTACAGCAAAAGATTGACAGAATATTGAAGCGAAGCGTTCAATTCGCTTTTGACAATCCGGAATCCAGTCGTGAATACGTCAGAAAACATGCACAGGAAATGAGCGACGACGTCATGTTGAGTCACATTGCACTTTATGTGAATAATTATACGTTGGATTTGGGTAAAACCGGACACACCGCCGTTGAGCGATTGTTGACGGTATCCTCGGACATCTTATAGCGGTTTAATTATCTTGACAAATGAAGACGATTTCTCTATATTTTTGCCGTTCAAAAAACAAAGGATGGTAATGTCTGTTAACTTAAAGAAATCAAATCTCGCAAAGAACCAGGCCAAGAAACTACAAAGCAAGAAATCGGCATTGCCGTTTACGGCCGAGAATTATTATTTGTTTTTTGCCGGCTTGGCAACCATAATTGTCGGATACATTTGTATGGCCAGCGGGCCGGTCTACGGATTTTTGTCATTAACGGTATCCCCTCTTATCCTTTGTATCGGCTATTTAGTTCTTATTCCCCTGGCCTTGATATACAGAAAGAAACCGCAGGATCATATCCAAAATTAATCAGAAGGGCGAACTATGAAAAAGATGCTGTATTCTATAGCTTATTTTGTTTCAGTTCTTGTTGTCATGAGCTGCGGAAAAGAAGTCAAGACGGAAAAAGCAATCGTAAAGATACCGACCTCGATTTGCGGTGAATGCGCTAACACGATCAAGACCGCGGTTATGAAACTCGACGGTATTAAAAATGTCGACGTGAATACGGATACTAAATTGGCCATGATCGAATTTATTCCTGCATCGGTTAAAGTCTCTGAAATCGAGGATGCTATCGTTATGTCGGGTTACGGAGCCAACGACAAGGCTGCAAATAAAGAAGCATTTGAAAAATTACCCGACTGCTGCCGAAAAGAAGAAAAATAGTTCATCATAACATAGCTCCGGACTTAAAGAGAATGCCGCTCGGCGTTCTCTTTTTATTTTGTAAAACATGAAATCATTTATTAAACAATTTTTTGAGATCAACGGCTCCGAAGTCCGGGAATCGCGCAACCGGATCTCTGTAAAGCTATCCGATGAATTGCGAGAGTATTTCAGTCTGGATGAATTGCAGTTAGTATTTGATGCAAAAGACGTAGACGAAAAGAGTGAGTTGGTCACTCACGGGAGTTACGTACTCAATACAATATATAATTATCTTCAGGACCGCGGCGGTAAGATCGTCAGCCGCCTGGATGACCGCTACCAGCCGACGCGCGACGAACTGCTTAATTGCATTAAACTCGACCACGGCAAGGTCACGTCTTTAAAGTCAAAAAAAGAAAAAGTCGTCGATATTCTGTTCAACTTCAAAGTCACGTATTTATCAGACGAAAAACTTGAGGATATCTTCACTTTGGGCGTTGATGGTACAGGAGCCGTTTTTGAATCTGGCGAATATTACACGAATGCGGTAATGAAAGATGTGGTGCCTCTCCAGCAAAAAGGCAGTATCGAATTATCACGCAAAGATCTGGAAATTCAATTTCGTGAATGCCTGAAAGCCGCATCGGAACGGGCCCAGGAATACGGTAAAAGCTTACAAAACGAGATATTAAAACGTCTGCACCGTAACGTATCCCGCATCAAAGGTTATTATACTGCGCAGATACAGGAACTACACCGCAATCAGCCCAGTTATGAAGAAAAACGAATTCACCTTGAGCGTGAAAATGAACTAAAGCTCAAAGAAGAAATTGATAATCACAAACTCCGCATTGTTTTAAAATTGCTCAGTTACCATATTATCGAACGTTCTGAAATCCGGATTTCTGCAAAATTAGCCTCTCCGTCGTCTGGGCCGGAAGCTCTTCTGGAAATGGTGTATGACCCTTACTTAGGAGAGATAGATTATGGTTCCTGCCCGGTGTGTCATTCCAATATGGAAAGAATTATTCTGAGCGATGACGGGAAAATCGGATGTTCACATTGTTCTTTTGTTTGCTCGACCTGCAAAAAGCATTTCTCGGATCTTCAACATGCGGCAGCGTGCGTTGTCTGCAGTGATCCCCTTTGCTCCAATTGTCAGACGGGATGCCATACCTGTCATCAGCCCGTGTGCGATAAGCACCACCGCGTTTGTGCCGTGGGCGATGAAACGGTCTGTCAGTCGTGTCTAAAAACATGTTGTGTTTGCAAGAAGGACTTGTGCGCCGACCATACATTTGAGTGCCATGCTACGAAGGATACTATTTGCTTTGAACACCGCGTGATCTGCAACGGTTGCCGTAAAATATACTCACCACGGTATGTCCAGCAACTTAGGAAAAATGAAAAAATTTGCCCTAATTGCAAAACTCCATTTTAGAAAAACAAAAAAGGCGTCCGTTTAACGAACGCCTTTCATACTGCTATAGCAAATCAATTAAGCTGAGAAGGAACTCCCGCATCCGCAGGTCTTTACGGCATTAGGATTATTGAATATGAACCCGCGGCCGTTCAATCCGTCCTGGAAATCCAACGTTACACCCTTCATGTATAAAATACTTTTGTAATCCACTACAACTTTAACCGAGTCAAATTCGAACGGCATGTCGTTTTCACTCGTATGCTCATCAAAGGCCAGCGAATATTGAAAACCGGAACAACCGCCGCCTTGTACGCCGATGCGCAAAAAATAATTCTCAGGAATGCTCTGTTCCTTTATAATGTTCTTTATTTCGGCGATGGCTCGCGGAGTCACAACTACATCCTGTGCGACTTGCTCGTTTACGTCCGTCATCGTATCCATGTATACCTCCAAATTAAATATTCCACAATTGTATGTTAACTGAAATGAATTTATCTATAAAATATTCCCAAAGCAACCAAAAAATAATTATCCTTTTGTTATTCTTGACAAACGAGTCCGAAATACATATATTTAGAACAGAAAATTGAGATTGTGTCTCAATTACTTTATTAAACGAAACGATCACATCAAAATTATTACGTTGTATGGTAATAGAAAATAAAGATTTAAAGTCCGATTCAAAGCCGAGAACCGTTGCTGAAATGGGATGCGGAGAGTGTGCTACGATATGCAAACTAAGCGGAGAGCATTTGGGACAGAATTCTCCATGCATCAAATTGCTTGAACTTGGTTTTACACCCGGTCAATTGGTTACGATCATTGCAAAATCCCCTTTTCAAGATCCGGTTGCCGTTTGTGTTCGCGGAACCGTCATCGCGTTGAGAAAACAAGAGGCGGAATGTATTCAAGTGTGAAAGTTTCCGCTTCATGTCATGACCGATCCGATTCCGTCGTTGCACCTAATGATTTACCGGTTATTACGCTGGTAGGACAACCCAATTCCGGTAAGACAACCCTTTTTAATCTACTGACAGGATCGAACTTTAAAACGGCCAATTATGCCGGAAGTACGGTTGAGTTTTCGGTTGGTAAATTTGACGCTAAATATGATTTTAATGCGCTGATCATCGACTCTCCGGGTGTTACAAGTATTCATCCGCAATCTCCCGATGAAGAAACCACTATTGACGCCCTTTTTCACCACCCCGTTTATAAGTTACCCGACCTCATTATCGTAACGGCAGATTCGTCGCAACTCTCACGCCAACTCTATCTGGTTCATCAGCTCATTGAATCCGGATTTAACGTGGTCGTCGCATTAACCATGAACGATCTTTTGGAGAGAAAAGGATTTGAATTATCAGTCGCAAAATCGGAAGAGCTTCTGAAATGCCCTGTTGTCAGGATAAATGGACGAACGGGGGAAGGTTTACCTGATCTGATCAGCCGTTGCCGCCAGCTGTATGAATTGGTCATCTTTGAAAATGCAAAAAAGAATATAAAACGCCCGGCTCCGCCGACCGAAGAAAGTGTCATCGCGCTTTACTCTTTCACGGAAAATATCGAGAAACAAGTGGTACTCCCCCGGCAAAAACCGGTTGACATTCATGCAGTAAATAAAAAAATATTTAACGTTAGGTCTCACGACGCCGATGAACACTCCGTAAAATTGGATAAATTATTTCTTCATCCGTTTTGGGGATTGGTGTTCTTCATCGTTTCCATGAGCGCGATATTCACATCCATTTTCTGGCTGGCCCAGCCGATCATGGACGGCATTAGCGAAGGATTCGGGTTATTGAGTTCATGGACAAGCGCCCTGCTTCCGCCATCCTGGCTGTCCGACCTCGTTGCTCAAGGCATTATCGCAGGCATTGGCATGGTTGCGACTTTTTTGCCTCAGATCGTAATTCTATTTCTGTTTCTAGGAATTCTTGAGGATACGGGCTATCTAGCGCGAGGAGCCATGTTAATAGATAAGCCTCTGTCCAAGATAGGATTGAATGGGCGTTCGTTTGTTCCGATGTTATCCGGATTTGCCTGCGCAATTCCCGCAATCATGGCGGCGCGAACGATTTCCAATCGCCGCGAACGCCTTCTCACTATTTTTATTATTCCGCTCATGAGTTGCAGCGCACGATTGCCCGTGTATGCGCTTTTGCTTGCGCTGGTAGTACCTCCGGACAAACCGTGGATCGCAGGGTTGTCTCTCGGCGCCATCTATCTAACGAGTCTCACTATTGGAGCTATCGCGGCGGGTATCATCAGCAAATTAGCCGGAAAAAAAGGGAACTCTGCATTCATGTTAGAACTACCCGCCTATCGGAAACCCGTGGTGAGGTATATTCTAAAAGGAACCTATTATAAATCAGTTTTGTACATCCAGAAAGCAGGCGGAACGATCGTATTTTGTTCATTGTTTATTTGGGCGCTTACCTATTTCCCAAATACCGAACCCGCCCTCAGCACGGAAAAAACGAAAAATCTGACGAGCGCAGAGATAACAAAATTAATCGAATTTGAGCGGACCAACACCAGTTATGCGGCATCGATCGGACATATGACAGAGCCTTTTCTGGAGCCATTAGGATGGGATTGGCGCGTAGGAGTTAGCCTGATTTCGGCTTTCGTAGCGCGAGAGGTCTTTGTCAGCGCGATGGCGCTGTCCTTGCGAATATCAGAAAACGGGGATGATCTTCAGGCATCCATGCTTGAATCCATGCACGAAGCTAAAATTGCTAATTCAGATAAACCGCTTTTCACAACGGCGTCAACCATCGGCCTGATCATATTTTTCATGATTGCGATGCAGTGTATATCGACACTGGCTATTTCAAGGAAAGAAACCGGTTCATGGAAAATCCCCATTATTCAGCAGAGTGTATATTCCATCGCGGCTTATATTGCGGCGCTTGCCGCAGTAAACGGTCTCCGCGCGCTGGGAATTCAATAAACTACCCTATTACTTCAAACTTCGTTTCACCGGTTTCCAGCATTTTTTTTACATACGGCCGGCACATGCCGCAGGCTTCGCCAAACGCAAGATACCTCTGGATACATTGAATGTTAATGCATTTATGTTTATCGGAAACCTGCTTCATCTTCTCAAATGTCACCTCGCTGCATACGCATTTGGTTACCATCAGCTTTTCTCCCACTTGATCTCATCCATGCCGGCAATATGATTCATCCATCGTGCCATAACAAACAGTAAATCCGATAAACGGTTTAAATAGATTAGTACATAGCCGCCAATCGGCTCCTCTTTGGACAGCGTTACCGTCAGCCGTTCTGCGCGCCTGCAGACATTCCGCGCAAGATGCAAGTGTGCAGCGGCAGGATGGCCTCCCGGCAGAATAAAATTAGTCAGAGGAGGTAATTTTGCATCGAGTTCATCAATCCATTTTTCAAGTTTTTCAGCATCATTTTTTTGCATACGCACGATAGACTCATTCTTCACGGACAGAGGCGTAGCTAGATCAGCGCCTAAATTAAAAAGATGATTTTGAATTTGAAGTAATATGTTATCTGTTTCCTTGTCTCCTATCATACTCCGGGCTATTCCTATGACGGAGTTGAGTTCATCCACCGTTCCATACGATTCGATTCGAACAGCATCTTTGGAAACGCGTTTTCCGCCAAATAGTCCCGTGGTACCGTCATCACCTGTTTTAGTGTATATTTTCATTGGTATGCCCAGACTTATTTCAGTTGAATGTTATTCCGCCCGGTGACCTGCCTACTTTGAGTTTACGCCGTATTTTGAAATCCTTACTGAACCACACCAACTCCCCGTTGGATATAAAATCAAGCCCGTCCGTTGCAAATAGTTCGTGGCCGCCAAAAACCAATGAATGATAATTACCGGAAATTGTTGTGGTTACGGCCGACTGTTTCAAATTCCACACCTGAATAGGTCCATTAGACGAACTGATGTAAGCGAGTAAAGAATCCTTCAAAACTACCTTCACAGGCTTGATGTTATTAAATTCCCCAATCTTCCCAACGATCTCATTCGTTGCGCCGTCAATGACGCCAATGTATCCCGTGCTGCCGCTCCCTGAACACGCTACGTATATCCGATTCGCTGCCGAGTCAACAGCCATTGAAACCGGATTCTTCGTAAGCATGATCGTATCGCTCTGAAGCGTTCCCAAATCAAGAACGGTAATCACGGAATCGTTCATGTTCGGAGAATTAGAAATATAAGCCTTATTGTTTAGAACAACGATCTCATCAGGACGGTGGGTAAGTTTAACCCGAAAATCCGGAGTGCGTGTCGCAAAACTCAACGAGACTATCGAACTATCTGCATTACTCGTAATCAACAGTTTATCACTCCACGTAATTATATTTCGCGGTGAACTAATTCCGCCGATAGTCTCGACACTTTTAAACGTATGGGTGTCAATCATCTCGACCTTATCCGAATTAGTTACGGTAATAAATCCCACCGAACCGACCACCAGCATGCTATGCGCATGATCGCCCAAATTACGCCCATTCACAGTTGCAAACACGTTGTTAAACGTCGTATCCGTTTCAATGGAATCCAGAATACTTAGAGATGCATTCCCACTGCCGTAATTTCCTTCACAGACGATAAAAGCCTGCGAGAAGGAAGGCAATTCCACGTCTGGATTGGAAGAGTCCGAACAGCCGGCCAAAAATGAAATCCAGCCTATCGTTACCGTCACTAGGTTGCGATATACAGGAGATCTGAAGATACTTAGGATTACATGTTTATTTTGCAACGATAACTGCCGATTTTTTTAACGATCGTGAAACAAACCAGGAAATCAATTCATATGAAATTACAAATATGCTGACGAAGAACATATCCCCGGCAAGTGAGTTTCTGAAAAACGGCAACGCCATGACATAACTCTGAATCAGGCCGCTCAGGTCTTTGGTGTATAAGCCGAGCGTCAGCCATGATCCGAAATTAGTCACAATATAAAAAATAAGAGAGGAACCAAGTGTGCCCGACACCAGCGACGCCGTAAATGCCGCTTTATTTTTTCGGCGCGTGCCGATCCAGATGCCGATTAGAACGGCCAGCAATATCGACCCGTACACAAACGGCATATCGAATAAACTAAATCCTAAAAATATATCCGCGATCGCCATCGATGCGATCGGCAGTATGAAAGCCCATTTCTTATTCAGGTATATACCGCCAAATATCGCCGTCGCCGACACCGGGACAAAATTCCATGGATGCGGTAACAAACGGCACATAGCGATCATCAGCACAGCGAAAATGGTGGGCATCGAATTGGCCATTTGTTCTTTTGTTGGTTTCATAACGGCACTCCTCTTTTTTTATCTGTTAATTGAATATTAATTCAAGATGGGTTTATGAATATAAAACATTAATCCTTTACTGTCAATGTGGCTTAGCGTCATTTTTGATACATTCGTTCGCTTAGAGTAAATAGCGGAAACTTATCAGAATACCTCGGCCTCGATTTCTAAAGCCGCGAATTTCGGTTGCCTTTTCATCAAAGATATTTTCAACTTTAAAATTGACGATCCATTGCGTGCTCAGCGTAAATCGCGCCGACGCATCCACGCTCCAGTAACTTTTCAGAGGCGTGTAAGCAAGAGCTCCGTAGGGGCCGAGCGTTTGATCATAAAAGACATCCCGCCGCATTCCCGTGTACTGTGCATTACCTGTCAATGTGACGTTGCTTTTTACATGGTACGTTACGCCCAGATTTCCCGTATGCGGTCTCCGTATGAGTTTCGAAGTCTTAATTCCCTGCGTCAGAAACGCTCCGTTAGAATACAGTTGAACATGGTTACCTTGGGTCTGCGCCACATCGATCTTATCCGCGTCATAATTCAAGTGCCCCCGAATCAATGCACCATTACCGAAGAGGATCAGTTTAGAATTGAGCCGCGCATGGAAACCGGCTTCTATGCCCCGTATGATCTGATCGCCAATATTCAAGTACGTATCGCCGCGATAGTCGTCACGAAAGAAGTCAGTCCCCAGCGAATCAATTGAGACATTTTTATCCCATAAATACACGTAATCAATATAATTTTTTACTTTGGTGTAGAACCACGATATGGAAAATCGTACATCGTCCAGTGTTTGTTTAAAACCTAATTCATATGAAACGGACGTCTCCGGTTTTAAATTTTTATTCCCTCTTTGAATGTCCGATGTATAATACGTTTCCGGCGTGAATAAACGATACAAAGACGGCGCGTTGAATCCCGTGGCATACGAAGCGAAGATCAGGGAACGTTCCGTTAAACGGTAAGAAGGATTAATTTCATACGTAAAATTATTACCGTACGAACTGTGACGATTCACTCGTCCGCCCAAGCCGACGGCATATCTGCTCAAGTTGTCGTTGATCACTTTCCCCGGTATATCCACATGAACATATCCGTTATAAATCACAGAATGGATATCAAAGGAATCCAAACTTGCCGTACTGCTATATGAAAAAAATGGATCCGTGTAAAGAAGAAAAGTGTTTGCCGTCATGGTTTCTTTATAAGTTCCCATCCCTGCAACCCATTGGATCCCATGCAAATTCAAATTAGCCTGAAATTCATTATTACTTAAAGTTCCCGCATAATCACCTTTAAAATAACTGTGATTTGAATTCCCCATATTATCTACGAAATTAGAGTCGTTAACTGCATTTCGGGCCGTTGAAGAATATTCTCCCATATAACTAAAACTCAATTGTTCATTCAAACGGTAAGCTGCGCCGTAGCTAAGCAGTTTTCGGTTGAAATCTATCGTATAGTTTGGGTCGTCAACAAAAGCACCCACGTCCAGGTTGCTCTTTTGGGCTGCATTTTTGTACGAGGCGAAAATATCCCATTTTTCATTTTTATACCCTATTTTGCCAATCAAGTCCAATTTTCTAAATCCGTCGTTATCAAAATGTTTATACGCGCCTTGCTGCGTAACGGTGTCCACTGCGGCGTTGATGCCATTTACTTTTGTATGAACTACTTCCCCGTTAGCGTAAAAACCGTTTGAAAAAGTATAGTTCACATACGCGTTTGGGCTCAACTCCGAAGTTCTTTTGCCGAAATAACCCGTTTGAATACCGGCATCGACGTTGAGCCCGGGGGAATTATTTTTCTTTGTAATAATATTAATTACACCGCCGATGGCGGCTGAGCCGTACAGCGTACTATGGGCGCCTCTGACCATTTCAATTCTTTCAATATTCGCTAATGACAATTCCGATATATCGGCTGCATTGTCTACGCTGGATGGATCGGTCACGCGCATGCCGTCCAACATCACGACGGTATGGTTGCTGTTCGCGCCGCGCATGGAAATGGTCTGAATTGAGCCTTGCGTTTGTTTTGTTCCGACCATATAAATTCCCGCCTGCTGTTCCAGTAATTCGCCGATATTACGATAGGAGGAATTCTTTATTTGCGCTTCCGTGATAACGGTTACGCTTCTCCCGATATTGGCTGCGTCTTCCGCGTTGCGAGTGGCGGTCACAATAATTCGATCAAGCACATAATTTTTCAAGCTGTCATTCTGAGACCAGACCGAATCCCCGGACAGGAACAGAAAGCCAATTGCCAGCGGCCCAACAAATCCATTTTTCATCTTCACTCCTGTTAATAATAATATTGAACTACACAATAAAAAAACGCGCTTATCGGGTTTACTCACATACGTCATGGTGAGCCCTTCGGCGGGGCTCAGGACAAGTTTGTCGAACCATGACCAAGTTTAGTAAAATCAGTCTTCCACTTCGCTCAGACTGAAGGGTTCTCTTCCATTTGTGAGCCAACCCGATAAGCACATAAAAAAATCCTCATTCCGAAAGGGAATGAGGATTAAATTTAAATAGAATAGTTGTCTATTTGTTTTTAACACCCGCCTTCCCTCGAGGACTGTTAATACAGTTTAGGCAGGTCTCCTGACTTACGAGTTACCGGTCACCTTCCCGCCAGCCGGAGGCTGACAGTGGATTTCAAATCTCGTTTACAGTTGCGGGGCAGTTCACGAATTTAACGTGATTCCCTTTTCATCACGCCGGAGGCGTGACACCTAAACTAAAATTACAAAGAACGATACGCCCGTCAATATAGATTGGAAGAGAGCATTTGTCAAGAAATTTTAAATATTTTATTATTTTTCACTTTTGTACACATCAGCAGAATCGGCCGCCGGCTTGTTTTGCAGCAGATAATCCAGGCTCCAAACGATGATGGATCCGTCGCCTCCGGTCGAGACGAAATGCCTTCCGTCCGGGAATACATCCATGCTCCATGCGCCGAGATGATGCGCTTTCCGGATTTCGGTCAGCCTTGCATAATCGCTCGTTCGCCACAATACGATACTCCCGCTCATATCCCCTGTCACAAAATACTGATCGTCGGATAAAGAGACCATGCACTTAATCTCGTCTTCATACGATACGATCGTATCCGTACGATCGGTTGTCCGGTTCCATACATGCAAATCACCGGCGCCGGCGGTAATGATCTTATTCGCATCGGGCGACAGGAGGCAAGCATTGATCGCGTCGGCTTCGGGGAAATTCTTGATCTCGTGGCCTGCTTTCAAATCCCATACTTTGACATTTTTATCCCACCCGACGGAAACGATCTTCGAAGCGTCGTTGGTAAAACAAATTGCCGTCACGGCGTCTACGTGTCCGTACGGCGCGGCAACATCGGCCGCGTGTCCTGAAAAATAATGAAGCTGTTTGCCCGTCTGCGTTTCGTAAAAGGCGATGCTGAAGTGATTTGCAACGACGATACTTTTGCCGTCGGCGGCAAATTTGACCAGCTGAATATTATTCGTCTGTCCTTTTTTTCCCCACACTTCAGCTTTGGTCTGCATATCATACACTACGACCTGCGCAGTATTTTGCGTATTGTCGCCGCACGTAGCTGCAAAATATTTTCCATCCGGCGAGATCGCCGCAGATAAAACTGCGTCGGGCTGTTCATCCGACACCCAAACGCTTTCTCCGTTGGCCGCATTCAGAATCCTTATTTTTTTATCTTCCCCGCCGATAATAAGCCATTTTCCGTCCAATGAAACACTGACGGAATTAATACTTTTTTTATTGATCACAGCATACGTTTTTGGGGCTTCGGCCGTTTTATTCTTTGCCGTGTCCGAGGAACAGGCGGCGCAGATCATGCAGACGGTGGCGATACATAGCAACGGTTTCATAAACATTATCTCCGGATAATACAAGTGCGCATGAAAATATTTTCGTGCTTTTTTGATTGAATAAAGTTAACTTACCGAGATTCAAAAATTAAATCAAGCTTTAAACAACGTAAAATTTCAGCGATCGGAAGAATGTATGGCCGTGAGAAAAAAGCCTAAACCCAAAAAGCATGTATCCGTTAAGAAAATTGTCCGAAAAAGTGCGCAGGGTAATAAACGCGTTCCAACAAAGAAAACGACAAAGAAAAGATCAACCCCCCGCTACGTCAGCCGCAATGTGCCGCAAATCGAAAATTTGTTGTCTGAAATCGAATACGGCGAATCTATTGCCCAATATTTTGACATCCTCTATCCCGAAGAAGTGTTAACGCGCGTTCAGGCTGCATTCTATGAAATGATCCTTAAAAAGTATAACGTCAAGTCCGCGTGCGATCTCGCCTGCCGGACAGGGCAAACGCTGAAACTGCTGAACAAACTCGGCATCAAAAAATTAGCCGGCGTGGATGTAAGTCCTGCTATGATCGCACGTTGTAAAAAGAAACTTCCCAAAAGCGTTCCGCTTTTCATCAACGATGTATATTTAGCGCCGATGTCCGTGGGCGAAGTAAAATACGATCTGGTGATCTGCACCAAAGATTCCCTCCCGATGGTGTTGGACGATGAAGCGCTGATGAATTTTTTTGCACAGGCGCGTGAACTCTTGACCGATCAAGGCGTTCTGATCGTGGAAATGTGGAATTACGAAAAAATATGGAGAAATAAGGAACGATTCATGCCCGTGATGGACCGGTGCACCAAAAAAGAGTCCAGGCTTTTCTTTCTGGAAAACGATTTTCATCAGGAACTGCTCGTGCGTAACCTGGTTCGCCTGGAGAAGGATAAGAATGAATGGAGCCTGCGGGCTCTCTCTATTCCCGCAAGGCCGGTCACCCGCAACGAAGTGGAATTTTTTGTGAAGGAAGCGCAATTCTCCAAATGGGGATTTTTAGGTTCTTATGGCGGCGGCCCGTACGTGCCGCAAGAGTCGATGTACACGATCCTGATTGCAACAAAGTAAGGAAAATTCGCCACAGAGAACACCGAGATACATGCTGTTGGTTTTATTTCCGATTCCTAAGTCATCGCTAAATTTTTAAAAAATATTTTTCTCTGTGAACTCTGTGGCTAACCTTGACAAAACTGATTTAATATACTATATTCGCAACGCCTTTGAATAACTGCCGCGTTCGTCTAACGGTTAGGACGTAGCCCTCTCAAGGCTGTAATACGGGTTCGATTCCCGTACGCGGTACGAAAAATAAAACCCGAATACATGATGTGTTCGGGTTTTTTGTTTGGCTTTGTACTATCATCAAAGCTTCGTTTCTATTTCACTTCTTATGCGATCCAGGATCTTGTCGATGTTTTTATGAACTTCTTCATCTCTGATTCGTAAAAACCTGACTCCGTAAACCTCTATGATTTTCTGCCTCTCTGTATCATACTTCTTTGTTTCTTCCGAGTCATGTGAATAGCCGTCCACTTCGATCGCCAACTTTAGTTCCGGACAATAAAAATCCAGCACAAAAGGACCAACACTATGCTGACGACGAAACTTGAAGCCTTCAATCCCGCGATTTCGCAGGCTTTGCCAAAGCAGCCTTTCGGCGCGTGTCGAGCGCATTCGCAATGCCCGCCGTTTTTTTTTGAGTATTTTGATTGAATATTTTATTCATTGGGTTCTCTCCAACCTCACCCTGTCCCTCTCCTCGATGAGGAGAGGGAACGTACTATCTGAGTCAGTACGTCCCCTTCTCCTTTTCAAGGAGAAGGGACAGGGATGAGGTTGCTACACCAACTCCCCTTTAAACGCCCTCTGCATCAAACTCTGAAACAAATTCTCCAATTCCTGCTCCGTTGCGCGCTGCTTCGCGCGCATAGCTTCGACTTTCTCGACCAGCGCGGCGAATTTATACTGTAAAGAGAGAGGAGGAAGCAAAATTGGTATTTGACTAAGATTCTTGTAATAAATAGCAAATACACTAATCGTTCCTGATTTAATTGCCTCAAGTTCAAACTGAATCTTATTGGTTTGGAACAAATGATTCACATAGTCAGGCACCGTTTTAGTATTGAAAAGGATTCGCATGATGTTGTTATTGTATAGATGGATTCCATTTTCTCTATACACTGCGGTTTTTCCAACAAGCTCTCGTGAATTACGAGTGTTGAAAAGAAAATCACCTTTCTTTAGGCAATAAGCTGCTGCTTCCTTCTCTGTAGCATCAACGTAAACCATTTTGGTAAGGTCAAGACGTCCTGTTGAAACGATGTTATTCATTTTGACATAAGGATATTTCAATTCATCATTTTGCTGCGACGAATTTCTAACCAAACCAAGTTGAGTATTGGCAACAATATCTTCGAATCTTATTGTTTCCCACCCCTTCGGATTCGTCACGGGATCGCCGAACATTTCGAGGAAGGCGGACTGGAGGAACTTTTCCGTGAGGTCGATGGTCTGGTGGCGCTTTTCGAGGGCGGCGTCGATCCAACTAAAAATCCCAACAGGCTTGCAGGAATACGTCGATCAAGGCCATGGTTGTGCGGGTCTTGCCCGTTCCCGTGGCCATGACGAGCAGAGCTTTGCGTTTTTTCTTTATTTCAATGGCTTCGCTGATACGGCGAATCGCTTCCGCCTGATAGGCACGGTCGACGATGGTTTGCTTGATCTGGATCGTGTTTAACGGAATGCGGTTTTGTTTGATAAAGAGAAGGCGTTCCAGATTTTCACGTGAGAAGAACCCTGCAACGTGGCGCGGGGCAGATTCTTCGGTATCCCAGAAAAAAGTATCTGTGCCGTTGGCCATGAATGCAAACGGGATGAAGGATTGAGTCTTACCGATCTTGGTTACGTAATCGAGAACTTGTTGCTGTCCTACTCTTGCATCCCGGCTGGTTCGCTTGGCTTCTACGACAGCGAGGACTTCGCCGTTGGCCCGGTATAAACAGTAGTCGGTGATGCCTTCGTGAACCTCACCAGACAGGGAGTGGTCCACCGGAATCTCAAACCCAACCTGCGAACGGTCGGACAGATTCCATCCGGCTTTTTTGAGATCGGGATCGATCAGGGAATAACGCGTTTCTTGTTCTGAGACTTTTCTGGGAGACACGGCTTGGCTCCACGATAGGTTCATCCACAAATGCTAACGGAAAAAATTAGCAATATTTGGGGGAATACGCAAGGGGAAATTCAGGATCAACTATGAGGCAATACTTTCCCTGGTCTGGTTCCATGGTTTGTCAAATAGCTACTTCGAGCTAAGCCTTGAAACTCAATTCGCAGACTTGATTCCTTAATGCCGAGGGGCGGTTCCTTTCCGCGCAGGTTTGGTTCCTTAATGCCAAAGTTTGGCATTAAGCGCGCAGATGCGGGTGCTTAATGCCGAGGGGCGGTTCCTTTCCGCGCAGGGTTGGTTCCTTAATGCCAAAGTTTGGCACTGAGTGCGCAGATGCGGGTGCTTAATGCCGAGACTCGGTTCCTTTCCGCGCAGGGTTGGTTCCTTAATGCCAAAGTTTGGCATTGAGTGCACAGATGCGGGTGCTTAATGCCGAGGTGTGGAATTGAGTGCTGGGGTTTGAGAAATCCCCCGCGCTTCGCACGCTATCTGCGGCAGTAGAAATTACTGAAGCGTCGGGGGGTTTTCATTCTTATTGCACAGGTACGCTATTCACTGTTTTCTCTTTTGCGCCCATGATCAAAAGCCACAACATAAACGCAACTTCTCCAAGTTCGATAGGCAAGGCAACCGGGCTGTTTAAAACCATATCCCGGTATTGAGGCATCATGATATCTGTGAAACTCAAGGCCAGATAAAACAATCCGGTGAGCGCTAACCACACCCCAAGAAAATGCGGCAGAAAACGGGATCTGTAAACAAGGATCGCTAAAGGAATGAGCCAAAGCCCCCAGAACGCTTCTAATATGATAACTACGTAGTCATTAATTTTAAGAAAAAGCATTGCCAGATCTTGTCGTTGAGCAAGCTCGAATGTTTTTAATATTTCGCCCTTAAAGCTCATGAGCGAGGCAATATTGAGTGCCTCCATAATAAAAATGTTTGGAATTTGCACCATGACCAATGCAACTAAAAGTTTAGCCTGGAACTTGTCGACCGGTTTGAACAATCGGTAAAAAACCAATACCATAATGACCCAAAGGGTCCCGCTGAAAATATCATTGACAATGCTGGCCCGAAATAAGAATTCATTGGATAAGATATTCTGGGCCGTAGCAGCCGCATCGCCCTTCATATTGATCTGTGAAGGTACGTAAAACATGGCAAAGAGCCCTGTTATGATCCAAATAAGATACAGCAGACCGGCAAACCTTGCCGTGTTTTTGAGTGAAGTCGAATTCATTTCCATACGATTAGCCCTCTCATTTTTTTCGTGACGTGCGATAATATCTATTTTTGGCTGCCACAGACTTATCTATCTCCATCGATCTCCAGGCCTCTTCACATAATTTGCGATAACATAACGCCAGGGAATCACGAACGGAATGATGACTACCATCAAGCATTCTTTGGCCGACGCTGCTGTCTCCGCGCTTAATTGATCGCCCAGCCACAGCGGGAGCGCAACTCCGGTTAACCATATCGTCTTCCAAACCAGTTCGAAGAAAAGCAAAGGTAACATTTGCAGCGGATACCGAATCCCCAAAGCCGCCAGAAGCGCCATGGCAAACAGCAAACTGCTGCCGACGCCATGCCAAAAGGTCAAGGCGTATGCCTGGTTGATTGCCGGCCATTGGATGACTCCTTGCCCCACGAACATCAGCAGATAAAGAGCTCTCATCAGATACAGTCGGAATGTTGATACTTCAGGCATGGTCTGATCCCCTTTCTGCAACTTGTTTTTGCGATGCCTTTTCGCGCCACTTTTGAATATTCACGCCCTTCACGATCATCCACAGGCTCATGGAAGATTCTCCAATAAAGGCGGGAAGCAGACTATACGGAAAAAGAAGCGCGAGTAAAGGAGGAAACAGAAACATGGCAAGGCTATTGCTCAGATAGCCTATGCCTGCCAGGGTATAAATAAAGCCCAGAATTCGAGGAAGAAAAGTTGATTTATAAACCAGGTATCCGATAATTGGAAAATAAAAAGCGAACAATAAAAGGCTGATGCCATACCCTTGTGATTGCAAATTGAGAAAAAATAGCGAAAGCGTCTGTAACTGCTCCGGTGTAAATGCTTTTAAGTAAACGGCCTTATGCAAGAGCAGCAAAGGCGCAAGCTGGTTGAGCAGGTTGACAGCCATGACTGCGCTCCCTAATATGGAAAATATTAAAGCAAGCAGAGACAGATTCTTATTCACTCTTTTGAACATGACATAGAAAATGAGTGACAAAAAAGTACCGGAGATAAGACAGACAAGATCGGCTACAAAACCAAAACGAAACATCAGTTCGGACGACAGAATATTCTGCGCCGTAGCCGCCGCATCACGCGATACGGTGAGCCCTTCCCTGACGAATACTTCGGCGAACCCGCCGGCGATTATCATGACCAGGTATAGGACTCCGCAGATCCTTGCATAAAATTGCGGTGAAGTTTCAATGGATTTAATCTCTGTGGTCATTTGAACTGCTCCTGTGATTGATTGTTAAAAAAAAACTCTTGATGATCTACTTAGAAACCCGCTCCAACCCCTCCTTGGCTTCTTTCAAACGGCCATCCGATCTTAATGCGATCTCATAAAGCCTTTTTGCTTCAACTTTATTTCCCATCTTCTCTTTGATCTGAGCAAGCCGCATGTTAGCGCCTGCATGAGAAGGCTCGCCCGTTTGAGGCGTGTGTGTCAGATATTTCTTTAAACATTCTTCCCCGCGCTCCAGTCTTTGGCCGGACAATGCGCTCGCTTTCCCAACTTGATAAATGGAAACATAGCCTTCAGGGTTTTCCTTGAGCGATTCTTCAAAAAGAAGAAGGGCCTTTTCATAATTCTTCTCCAACATAAAGATTTCGCCCATCTCCCGGTGTCCAATAGCGGGGCTCAATTTAATAAGCTGGTTTGCTATATCCTTTGCTTTGTCTATGCTTCCACCCATAAAGCCGGGCGCTTCTGTATAATACCCGACTAGTGAAATACGCGCATCAATGTTTTTGTCGTCAAGAGTAGCAGCCTTTTCCCATGCCTTTCTTATTTTGGGCGCCAGCATTGCGCCTGTCAACGGGTTTGAAACCAGCGCTCTGTTTCTATACGCATTCCCCAACCAGTGATGGTAGTCAGCCACTTTATCATTGGTATCAATTGCTTCATTAAATAGATCCGCCGCCTCTTCATATTCCTTTTCCTCATAAGCAACCCTACCAAGGTAATACTGTGCGTCCGCGAAAGCCGGGTCTTCCTTGTCAATCGATGCAAGTATATTTTTTACCCGGTCATATTTCCTCTGCTCAAAAGAAGTTTTGGCCTGCTCAATCTTAGTTTGGCCAAACGCACTAATCGTTAGTACTAAAAAAGCACAGCCCATCTGGATTATTTTATTCATGATTTTAAGTTTACTCCCCTATTTATTGATCAAATTAATTCACAACTGTTCGACACTTTAAGAGTTTGGATCACCTGCACAGCAATGAGATACGCAAAAATAATCATTTGTATACGCAAAATAGCTTCACCGCCTACAGACTACCGCTTTGAGTCAACGAACAACATGTTTAGACCTATTAATAAATTTGATTGTGTCGGCGTGATGAAGTAATTTATGAGCGCATGCCCCAGGACGGTTCATCTGAGGATCATTCATTTTATGGTAAATAATATTTCAAGTAGTGCGGCAAGAAGAGAGCCCTTTGTTTTTTATCTGTGGGCAGGGGTCGTCTATTTCGGGCTGATGTTGCTGTTTGATGTAACAAATCATCTTGATACGTTCTTCCTTAGAACTATCAATTCACTATGGCTTACAGCTTATATCCTCGGCTTATACTATTTTCTGTTTGAGTATTGTCTTCCCTACGTCAGGTTTACGCTTGCCGGAATTGTCATGTCACTATTAACATTGTTTCTTTGGTTTCTGTTAATTTCATTGGGACTTTTTTATTGGAGGTATTTTGGAATATGGATCGGATTATATTCGCCCTATCTGGAATACATTTCCGTCATGGCCGGAGTTTACAATCAGTTCCAAAATAATGCCTTCTCGATCGCATTTTTTGGAATCGCTAAGCACTTATCGACTCATTACCGATTAAGGCTCTTAACGCAACAGCTGCACATTGAGAAGCAGCAGGCCGAACTTAATTTCATTAAGGCTCAAACCAATCCCCATTTCTTATTCAATACGCTTAATAACATATACTCCTTGGCACGTGACAAGTCCACTTTGGCATCCGAATCTATCTTGCGGCTATCAAAGATTCTTCGCTATATGATTTATGAAGCCACGGTCGAATTAATCGATATTGAAAAAGAAATCAATATCATTGAAGACTATATAGCTCTTGAGAGATTACGCTACGATAATACATTAAGGATCATCTTTAAACATACGGTGGACAGGAATCATTCTATTCCGCCATTGCTTTTAATTCCGCTTGTTGAGAATGCTTTTAAGCACGGCGCTTCCCAATCGACCGCAGAGCCGCGCGTAAGCGTTAATCTTTCTGTCAAGCTAGGTAAACTGGAATTCAAAGTTGAGAATTCTATTGAGGAGGACGTAGATAATCCTTCCGGCAAAGAGAATATTGGTCACCAGAATCTAAAGCGGCAATTAGAATTGTTGTTTACGGATTATGAATTTTCAGTGGAGAAAAATAACAACGTATATACGGCCCTATTAAGGATAAATTTAAACAGTTATGTCTCAAATAAGCTGCATCATCGTTGAAGACGAACCGTTGGCGGTAAAGATTTTGACAGACTACGTTCGTCAAGTCCCTTTCCTGGCGCTCAAAGGAACATTTAAGAACGCCTTGTTGGCAATTGATTTTCTGAAGAATCACAAAATAGATCTGATTCTTTTGGACATACATTTACCTAAGATGAAGGGATTTCAGTTTCTGAAAACTTTGCCTTCACCGCCCTCAGTGATTGTGACCACAGCTTACCATCAATATGCGATCGAAGGATTTGATCTCAATGTTACTGATTATTTACTAAAGCCTTTTGAATTTGAACGATTTGTGAAAGCCGTAAATAAAGTAAAAGGAAAGCTGGAGACCGCAGGCAATCCTGGAACGACCGGGGATTATTTCTTTCTCACTGTTAGTAAAAAGAAAGTTAAGTTAGCCTTTGTGGACATTGTTTACGTTGAAAGTCAAAGGGAATATGTTAAAGTAGTTACCCATGAAAAGGCTTACCTATCAAAAATCAGTACTCATGAGATAGAGAAGCTTCTCCCTGCCAACCTCTTCAAGCGTGTTCACCGTTCTTATATTATCTCAACAAAATGGATAAAGTCTTATACTTTTGATCAGGTAGACGTGGATGGCGTTTCAATCCCCATCGGAAGAAATTATAAACATGTTACCGATGAGTTTTAAAATCCGATGGCTCTTCCCTGAGTACAATCGACATTTCTACTTGCAAATCTGCCTATCTGAACGCTGAAACGTCTGCTCAACTCGTGCAATTTCTTGAAGTCCGCGATAAATAGATTCGATATTTTCAACCCTATCCCTTCTCCTCGGCCATTATTAATATCAATTCATTGGCCAACACCTTTTAGGATAACCCCGGACAAGTTCCTTCGTTCCGCGATTTCAAACCCATAAGGTTTATCGGATCAAATTCCATCCGTAAATCATTCTATCAACCCGCCATCGGAGGCAGAAAACCGGATCTATTCTGGTAAACCTTATAGGTTTAATGCGCGGACCATTCCGCGTAGGGTCGGTTCCTTAATGCCGAAGTTTGACATTAAGCACTCGGGCATGTACTGTCGTATTTAGTACATACCCTCTTTTTGTAAAAAAATAGAAAAAGCGAGGCGCAAATTCATGGCCAGAGCGCTACATGTCGTCCGCCGTTGGGCCGTACATACCCGGAACGCGCGCATCCAGGATGCGGAGTAATGTCCCGATCTGCGCACGATGATGTATTTCATGACAAACCCACGCCTGCGCCATTTCGATTCCCGTCGGATTCCACATGACCTTGCCGTTCATCTCAAAAGGATACTTCTTCGTTAAATTGGCTGGACGGACATTTTTGGCGACTGCTTTGAATTCTTCGACAGCTTTATTGTAATGTGCCAGGATCTCGGTGGTCGTGTTAATTGTCGATACATTACCAAAGGTCAACTTCCCGGTCTTCAGCGTCTCAGCCAGTCCTAGGATCGAATCCCCCAAATGCGTCGCCAATTCTCCGGGCGTACGGAATTTAGGATGAACTTTTCTCCCGAGTAACTCGTTTGGAACCGCGCCGATCATGCGCACGGACGCCTGCGATTCCTGCGTATACCATCCCACCAGCCCTGCCAGAGGATTGGCAGACACTGCTTTCTTCGCCTTCTGTTTGCTAACGGTTTTTTTTACTTTCTTAACCGCCTTTTTCGCCTTGGGTTTGCTGACCTTTTTTGCTTTCTTGGCCGTTTTCTTCTTAGCTTTTTTTGCCATGGATCGATCTCCTTTTTGTTTTAGGTTTAGGGAATAGGTTATTTTATAGAATTATTAGGATATTCTAAAGTCTTTTGTTTATTCCTCAATCCTTGACACAGCGCACGTAATATGAACTATATTCATTGCTGTCGCTGTAAAGCCCCAGGCTGCGTTCACTGCCGTGTACTTCGAGAACCCATCCGCGTTCGGGTCCTGCGTTGTCCCACAGCCAGATTCCTGCATACCAACCAACGCCATCGAAATTACCAAGGCTTCCGCGCGAACCTCCGAGCAAAATATCAAAGCCCGACTTTCCTTCTTCAATCAAAGCGTCAAACGCTTCCCGCCCCGGGCCGCCATAATTATTCAACAGCATTTCCCATTCCTGCTGTGTGGGCAAGTGCCATCCCGGCGGCGCAACAATCTTCGCATGTTCCCAGTCGTACAACCGCCCGTATTTTTCACATGTAGCCGCCTCGTTATCGTAACACCACGATGAATCCGTGCGATAATTCAAATTCTCCGCCATCCAAGTCTGCAAACCGATCTTTACCGTTTTATATTTTTTCCCGTCGCGCGGGTCTGTGAAACTTCCGAGGCCGGAATTCTTAGGTTCGTCCGGAGCCTTAATTCCCGCAAAAGCATTTCCTACAACGGCCATGGCTGAAAAAAGCCCGTCGATCTTTCCTTCGTGATCCCGCGTTTCAGATAACAGTATCTGCCCCGTCGATACGTCGATGATCCTAAGATCGACGGAGTATGTGTTACCCAACTTACCGATATCACCGGCGACCATAATTTCCACACCGAGCAGTTGCCCCACCTGAACAGCGCATTCGGAGGAATTACAATTATCGGACATCACGAAATTCTGTTCCTTCAGAATATCGGACATCTTTCCCCGCTCCAGCACGGTAAAAGCATTCGTCTTCACCAGTATTGAGCGGAACCGGTTGGATAAAGTAATCAGTTCGTCTTTTCCAATTTCCTTGCTGGAGGAATTAAATTCAAGTACGGCAACGGTTTTCTTTTTGATTTGCGCGTGGGTAAAATACGGCGTCTGCGTCGCAACGGCAAACGTCAGCAAGCACAGGAATAACGGTCTCATAGCGTATTATCTCCAATATGAATTCAGTGGGCTGCCTTTTTATGTCGTTTCTATTAACCAATCTCATTACATATTTTTTTTGTAACTGGCGTAGGAACATTCAACTCACGTCCAAGACGGAGAATGGTTTCACCGAATATATCGCCTTCATTTCGTCCGTGATTCGTTGCGATGTCACGCTGATAGGACGTTTGGGCTTCCGGCTGTAATTTCCCGCCGCGCGCCGTCAGCTTTTCAATAATGTCTGCAGAAAAAGAAAAACCCTTTTTCTCCGCAATGCTTTTAATCTCGGACATAATTTCCATTACGATGATCTTCAGTTCAACATGATCATGAACGTACCGGATCGTCCGCCGCGAATAAGCCGTGACTAATGCATACGCGGCAACAAACATATACTTTTCCCAAATAGCCGGGTAGGGATCGTCTCTGAATTGAAACCGCATATTCGGTACGGCGTTCAAAAACTCGATGATCTCACTCGGAAGACGATCGGGATGCTGCGGGTCTCTGCCGTAAATGACGAGGTCGTTATCGAGATGCCGGACGACTCCAGGCTGTTTTATGAATGCGCCCATATACACACAGCCCGGCAAAACGTAACCCGTTTTGACGATGGTTCTGATCCGTTCATATATATCAACGCCGTTGAGTACCGGAATGATCGTCGTATGCTGATGAACTTTGAATTTAAGCTTTTCACATGCATCCTCAAGGTCATAACTTTTGACGCAGAGAAGACACAAATCCGGGCTGGGAATGTTCGTCAAATCCTCCGTAGCAAGGGTCGGATGCGATACGATCGTTTTATCTCCGGTTTCCAGGATCAGTCCGTTTTTATTTATCTCATCACGATGCGCTCCGCGCGCAATGAAGTAGGTTTTGATGTCAGAATTTTTTTCTGTTGCCTGAACGATCTGACTCCCAATGTATCCACCTACTCCACCGACGCCAAATAGGTAAATCGTTTGAATGCTCACGACAAAGCCATTTGAATATACGTATGCATTTCCATTTTCGCCTTGTCATCCACTTTGAGTAACGGCAGACGAGGGTCGCCGCCAAAATAACTTACTAAATCCATCGCGGCTTTGAGGCCCGCCACGCCGTATTGGGATGTGACGGCTTTGGCAATGGGATTGATATTAAACTGTAAACCGCGCGCCCGGTCAATCTTCCCCTCCCGATACAAACCTAATAAGCGCGTGCACGCCTCGGGCACGACATTCGCCACCGCCAAAATTCCACCCGCCGCACCGAGGCTCAGCGCGGGCAGCAGTACCGGCGCACTGCCGATAAAAATTGGAAAAGATTTTGGAGTAAAAGCGATCAGATCGGCAAAAAGGGTCATATCGCCGGAACTGTCTTTCATCCCTATAATATTTTTATGTTCCGCCAATCGCGCCACCGTCAAGGCTTGCAGGCTTACGCCGGTAAATTGCGGTACGCTATACAGTAGAAT
>WBUR01000023.1 GCA_008933615.1 bacterium
AATACAAATTAGAGTGGAATCAACCCAATCCTGAGCTTACACCTATGGGGAGTCAGTTTCTAAAATTTATAGAAGAGCCTGTTGAAAATTTGAGTGGCACTGAAAAATAATAGGGCAATAGATTACCATTAGACTGATTCAGAGGTAAATATGAGGCAGATAGATGGTGTTTATTTTTCACCGACGATAAGATTCGGTAGTATAGATTTTGAAGAGAGATCGTCTCTTATTCCTGCGGTTCGAGATAGAATCTATGGATACTATTTAGACCCTGTAAAGGTCTTGATAGAACGGGAAATGGGGTTTGCTGCGGGTGTTTTACTCATAAGTGCGATAGATGGGATAGCTGAAATGATGTTAAACGACTCGAAGAGTGCAGATCGTCTGATACCGTGGCTAAGCAAATATGTCAACGAGTTCAGCCAAGCAGACACTGACAGGCCTGGGAGGAAATATGCCAATACTTTTAACGATTTTTTTCGACATAAGTTGATTCATAATTCTAGGATAGCAGAAGGTGGACAATTTTCGTTACTTATTGATGACATAATGACAATTAAGGACAAAACGATGATCGTGAATCCTTTTCTGTTATTAGCTAAAACTTGCCAGATATTTGATTCCTTTTGTGAGGAGCTACGTAACACTTCAACCAAGAAGTTTGAACTTCTTTCTAAACGCTGTTTGAAGAATTTCAAAAAGGAAATCGAATTGGACATGAGCTGGCAATGACTGTTGGCCGAAAGGAGCAAAGTAAATATGATAGTGCCCGATGAAACGATTTTTGGAGCCAATGATATAGGGGAAGGTATTACTTACGGTCAGGTAAGACGTATACTTGACGATAAGGAACGGATTCATTTTCTAAGATTGCGACTCAATACATTTTTCATTAATCAAACTCAGCCACTTCAAATATCAAAGTCAGCGTTTCCATTGACCCTAATGACCTGTGTGGGAATTGAAACGTTAGGTGAAATATTCATACAGGAGGACAAACACGATACGTCGTTTCAGTTTGTGGAAATAATCAAGAAAGTGCATCAAAAATTTGGGAGACCAATGTCTAAGGACTTTGATAAGAAATTAACTGAAATCTGGAAACAAAAAGACCTATCCAATATAGACTGCTACGGAAAAGTTCTGTATAGATTTTTTCGCAATACTATGATTCATGGCTATCAAGCAAAAGGTGTCTTCTTATCTTACGAGGATTTGAATGAAATCAATATTGACAAATCCAGCGGATTTATCATAATGAATCCCGATTGGTTTTGGAATCAATTTAAAATTGCCTACGACAGTCTCTTTTTAGAAGTTGAAAATGCGCAGCCAAACAACCCGCTGAGGATAAATTGTCTGAAATATATTAGTGAATTTTTGTTGGAGTAAGTCCAGTTCCAAAGAAACCCAAAGACTATTGTAACCCAAAGGACGCCTGAAGAAGGAACGGAGATTAGGTCAACAAAACTTCCGCAGGATATTGCGAAGATTTGCATGGAAAAATGGTTATTTAAAGAAATTGAGTTACTGAATCCGAAAGTGATTATTTCATTCGGAGAAGAATTGTACCAACTTCTCAAGGGTTATGTTGTTGAGCCGCTTCTGGCACCAGACAAACTTTCTGAGACAAAGGATAAGTCAAAGATCGACGCTGAACTTAAATGTGCAGAGGATGGCCCATTCAAGATAAAGTTAGGCTCCAATGTTATGGATTATTATCCATTACGGCATCCCGGCAGTTCAAAGAGTTTGTCGGCTTCTGACCAGAGGCAGAAAGCGTATCAGAAGTCGAGGGCGAGGGTGATTGATGAAATGAGGTACTTTTGATTGACTGCGCATTCGTATGCCGAAAACCAAAATGTTTCCAAAATCTTCTAGGAGTAAAATCGTGAAGCACATTTATCCATGGAAACGACTCTTTTATAGAAGGGAAGATGATTTCAATTTAAGTGATGACGGGTTTCTTGCCGACCATGAATATTTTCAACCTTATGGCACGACCTTCGACGAAATTGCTAAAGGACGGAATTGCCTCGTGGTGTTGGGAGAATCTGGAATTGGAAAAACATATGTGTTTGAAGAGGAGTTCTCAAAGCTGAAAAAGGAATCGAGTCTTCGATTTGATTTGGGGCAATACGGAGACGAGAGTCGATTCGTCAATGAAATATTCAACAATGAAACCATAAGATCTTGGCGAACTAACAAAGAAGACTTGTACTTGTTCTTTGATAGCCTAGATGAAGCTCCAATGGGGGTTGAACGAATATCAAAGCTGTTAGAATCACAACTAAGAATCCTTTCGGCACACTTCAATCGATTGTATGTGAGGATAAGTTGTCGCCCGTCTGTTTGGCCGCACTTTCTGGAAACCAATTTGTCGAATATGTGGATACAATCTCAAACTGTATACAAATTAGCGCCACTGACGAAATCAAATATTAAGACGGCGGCTGATTTGTGCGGCTGTGATGCCGAGTTATTCTTGAAAGAAATTGAAGAGAAAGAACTTGCTCCATTCGCAATCAAGCCTCTTACCCTTAATTTAATGCTAAAACTCTTTCATAGGGATCATTTACTTCCTGCAAAGGCAAGACTATTCTACGAAGGCTGCTTAGAACTTTGTACGGAACGGCAGGATCGATCACAAAGGCCTGTCCTCTCACCAGAACAAAAACTAAGAATTGCCGAAAGAATTGCATGTTTAAGTTTATTCTGTAATAAGGCTATAATTTCAAAAGAGAGATCAATTATTGGAGGCGAGGTGATGGCCATTGCAGATTTGTCTGGAAGTACTGAGACGGTGAAAGAGAATACACTTAATGTTACTGAGGCCGATATTATTGAGACGTTGAGTACAGGCTTATTCTCAACTCGTTCAGAGAATAGTATTTGCTGGGCTCATCGAGCGTATTCAGAATATCTTGCTGCTTCGTATCTGATTGAGTATAAACTGGAGACCAATCAAATTATAGGCTTAGTCTCACACTCGCTTGACCAGTCCATAAGAATTGTCCCGCAACTTTATGAAGTAGTGGCGTGGCTTGCCGGTTACGATAGTGGAGTATTTGATTGGATTCTCACGACAAAGCCCGACTTATTGCTTGATTGTGATTCTGCTGCGATTCCTGAGGAAAAGAAAAAAGAACTTGTTGATCGGATCTTATTATTGCGGGAGTCGCAGAAAAAGTATCAATTCGAAAAAACCAGATACAAAAAGTTGGCTAACAAGTTCCTGACTGAGTCATTATCCAATTTCATAGATAACATTAATTGTAGTGATTCATCCAGATTGACCGCGCTTGACATTGCTGGTGAATGCTACGAACAGGGTATTCAGAAGAACGTATTGCAACTAGCACTAAATAAAGAAGAAGGCCACCATATACGGGTCAGTGCACTGTACTGTCTGGCCAAAATTGCAAATAATGAAACAAGAGCGGCGCTTGCGACTCTGTTGGATGACGAAGACCCAACTGACTCCGATGATCAAATAAAAGGCTGTTTACTAAAGATCTTATGGCCAACTGTCATTTCGACGGAAAAACTATTTAACAAACTGACACCGCCAAAAATTCAATCGTTTCTTGGGTCGTATCAATATTTTATGAACTACGAATTGCCATCAAAGCTAAGCAAAAAGGACATCGAAGTTGCACTAAACTGGTTAGGACGTCAATTACAACAGAAGGAATTGTCAATGGATTTTCATTTTGAACGTCTAATTGATGAAATTGTTAAAGTGGCATGGAATAATTTAACCTCAGATACTGTAGATCCTCTAGTAGATGTTTTGGTTACTGGGTGGCAGAACCATTACAGACTATTTCCTCAAGAACGAGATAGGAAGTTCTTTGCGGGTGATAGGACCAAACGTCAAATGTTCATCAAAGCACTGATAGTCAGACAAGACTTCTCAAACGAGTTGCATATATTTCAAGCGGATATATTTTCATCTTATGAAGATTCAAGCTGGTTGTTACAACAGGCCATTGGAAATGATGATCCAGACATGAAGAAGAAATGGATTAGTGCGCTAGTGGCTTTGGGAGCATGGGATAATGAGGTTTGGCGAAGTGCCGTATTAGACGCATGTGAAGTGATGCCCGAAATGAGAATTTTACATATATGGTATGTTGGTCCAGTAGATGTCAACTCTGAACTGGCGACATGTATGAGAGAATCTGAAAACAGGAGAATGAAAATCACAAATCAGAAGGTACCTTTCCCGATACAAAGGGTCGAACGTGAATTGAAGTTGTTTGAACAAGGAGATATGGACGCGTGGTGGAGGTTAACAAATGAATTGTCAGTCAAGAATAATTTCTACGATCATGCTGCATGGGCTATTACAAAAATGCAAGGTTGGGCTGAAGCAGATAAACATTTGCGGTCAAGGCTTATTCTTGCGGCGAAAAAGTACGTTCTAAATGCTGACCCGCAAACAAACACTTGGATTGGGCAGGGCAAGTTCGTATTTCCAGCGCTAGGCGGTTACCGAGCCTTACAGTTACTGCATGATTATGATACTGAATTTATAGAAAATTTATCACGTGAAACATGGTCTAAATGGGCAGGAACGATACTGACATTTCCTA
Source organism: bacterium (assembly GCA_008933615.1). Lineage (NCBI taxonomy): Bacteria > bacterium. The sequence continues at coordinate 4,599 of WBUR01000023.1, forward strand.
TGTCGAGTGGAACTATAGAAGACGATAATGCGGCTCAGAGCCTTGTGCAAGTTGCCTATAAGAAGGCTCCCGAAGAAATGATAAAGTGCACTCTGCTCATCATCGACTATGAAAACCAGAGACTCGATCATCTCTTTATTCTGAGAAGATTCATGCATTGTTGGGATGAATTTCTAACCAATGAGATGAGTAACAAGTTAAAACAAAATGACCTTGCTCCTAACCCATTGGGTTGCTTGCTTGAGACACTTCTGCAATTCAACAATCAAGATGTGATAGAATATGCAAAAAGCTTGGTTCTAAAATACAAATCAGCCTTAGAAGAAGAAAAGACGAAGGCTATTGTTGCGGCATCGCTACTGGCAATCCATACAGAAAATGGTAGTTGGCAGTTTTTATGGCCCATTATAAATGAAAATAGTGAATTTGGTAAGCAGTGCATTCGGGCGATCGTTAATCGAAATGATCGGAGCGACTTCGGAGAGCGCCTTATTGCACCTGGCATGAGTGAAAGGGAGTTAGCTGACTTATACATTTGGCTAGTGAAGCAGTTTCCATACTCTGAAGATACGAATAGAGAGGGGAGTGGGTTTGTCACAGATCGTGAACGTGTAGAAAGATTCAGAGATTCACTTCCAGAAAGGCTAAGGAAGAAAGGAACAAAAACGTCTATTTCTGAAATTAAACGAATAGTCAATGAGTTTCCAACGATGATTTGGTTAAACCGCATCTTGGTTGATGCAGAAGAACAAACAATACTGAAAAGCTGGAAACCACCAACCCCGGCTGAGGTGTTCGTTTTAGTACGAAATAATCGGAGCCGATTAATTCGCAGTGGCGATGATTTGATTAATGTTGTAATTGAATCGTTAAGCGGATTAGATAGCGACCTACAGGGTGAGCTACCGACTGTACGCTATTTGTGGAATGAGTGCGGTGGGAATATTTACAGACCAAAACCGGAAGCTGATCTATCGACGTTTGTCGCAATACATCTGAAAAGAGATTTGTTGGCACAAGGTGTTATCATCAATCGTGAAGTCGAAATTCGTCAAGGCGAAAAAACGGATATTCACATTGATCTTGTCAGCAAGGACAAACAGCACACGCACTTTCATTTAATTATCGAAGTAAAGGGATGTTGGAACAAAGAAGTTAAAAGCGCAATGAAAACGCAATTGGCAGACAGATATCTTCAGCACAATCAATCTCCATATGGAATATACCTGGTAGGATGGTACGAGTGTCAGAAATGGGATGCTAATGATTATAAGAAAACAGCCACTCCGGATATGAGTCTCAAAGAAGCTCGACAGTATTTCGAAAATCAGGCCAAGGCCGTATCAATAGAGACAGGCCTAACTATCGGTTCTTTTGTACTGAACTGTGGGTTAAAGTAGTGGCAATTGAGTTTCGGGAAATTTGAATAGTCGAATACTTCAATATTCCTAAACATAATGCTGTGCACATGAGAAATGAGCAAGAAATCATACCCGTTATCTGAGCCTTTTCACTTTTCCATGCCCTTTTTTTAGTGCCGGTAATATGGAGCGCAAATTCTGAACGAAATCAGCTTGGTATTGGTAAACAAAGATGTCGGTATGGTTTTGTTTGTTCTAGACACAGGGTCGATTGGTTCTGCGAGTCTTTGTCTATCGAAATTGCTAATTCATAGGGTTTACTTGTCTTTCCACGTTGCAATCAATCCGAAGTGAAACCGATCAAATCGAAGTGATTTCTTATTATCGAAAGAGGAGGTAATATGCTAAGCATTGAATATTGCAAATCAATACTGAATAAGAGCGGAAAAGATTACACTGATGAAGAGACGGAGAGGATTAGACGGGTTCTTTATGTGATGGCAAACTTAGAGTATACGTTAAGGAAGAAGGAACTTTCAATGACGTCAGAAAGAAAACCACAATAGAGGCTGCGTGACTAAATTCTGGCATTATGAGCAGCGTGTATGTTCTTCTGCTCCCATTTCAGCTACAAACCCAATTCCGAATAATCAAATTCCTCGATCAGATGTTCCGCGTTATTCCTGACATTATTGACGGCAGGATTGGCGTAATAATGTATGATCTGCTCTTCCGAAATAGGGTTCAGGAACGGAGTAATATCCTCGTATGTTTTTCGTTCCGGGTCGAGCCAGGGCCGTTCGTTAACGGCCTCAAGCATGACCGGCATGCGGTTGTGATATTTGGCAACAGTCTTATTTGGCTGAGTGGTAAGTATCGTACATGACACAATGGGATTTTGTCCTTCTTTTTTCCACACATCATAAAGTCCCGCGAAAGAGAATACGGATTTATCCTTCATCATAAACCTTACCGGTCGTTTTTCTTTACCTACCTTCTCAAATTCATAAAAACTGTCCGCAACTATGAGGCATCTCCGTTTTGGGATCAGGTTCTTGTAAGACGCTTTCGTGTGTATTTCTTCGCTGCGGGCATTGATCGTACTGAAACCGAATTTTTTCGGATCGGGCGCCCATGATGGAACGAGGCCCCATTTCATCAGCTTCATTTTCAGTTTATCGTTCTCCTGAACGATCACCTGTACCATGTGGGTAGGGGCGACATTGTAGTTGGGCCGGAAATTCTCAATGAGTTCTTTCATCTCTTCATTCGCCAGATCGAATTTTTCCTGGATGAGTCGCAAATTAGTCGTTTGAGTATAACGTCCGCACATGAAACCTCCTTGTTTTTAAATAAGCTAATGTGAGGATGATGAAAAATCAATTCAAATTTTGATAAAAAAACTTGACTACCATACATTTGTATGGTATATTGTATTCGTCAAACCCGTAATCCAAAAGAGAGACGGTAAAAATGGAGTATCTCACGAAAAAACAAGAGGGTATTTACAATTATATCCTCCAATGCCTGAGAACAAACGGATTTCCGCCTACCATAAGGGAGATCGCCGATCATTTTTCAGTATCCATCGGTACTATTCAGGATCATATTTCCGCAATTGAAGGAAAAGGATATTTGAAAATAAAACCGAACACAGCCAGGGGATTTGAGCCAATATCAAGGGGAATACCGGTGTATGGTAAGGTCGCAGCCGGGAAGCCGATCTTTGCGATTGAAAATATCGAAGGTTACGTGCAGGACAGTTATAAAAAGGCCGAGGGTGTCTTTGCTGTGACCGTGACCGGAGACAGCATGATCGAGGCCGGGATCATAGAAGAAGATGTTCTGATCGTGCATAAACAGGAAACTGCCGAAGATAAAGACATCGTGATCGCATTACTGGGCGACGAAGTGACTGTGAAACGATTTAGAAAAAAAAGGGGAAAAGTTCTTCTGGAAGCGGCCAATCCGAAATACGAACCTATCGATAGAGAATTTACCATCATTGGAAAAGTGATCGAATCACGCAGAAAATATTAAAGGAAGTGGAATGGATAAATCGAATTTTACGGTGACCGAGGAAGAGTTGATCTCCGGGAATCTTAACAACATATTATCGGCCTATAATGTGTATCAATTTTTCACGGATCGTATTGGCGTAGAAATATCCTTTCAAAATGGAAAAGTGGTCAATTCGCAATTGAATTTCTACCGGGCCAACTCATCCAGTCTGGGTAATATCAATTGTGTGATGCCGCCGCTGAGTTCGTCAGATAGAGAAAAAATAAAGCAGAACACCTTCGGGATATTAAGAACACTGAATATGCAGACGCCGAATGACATTTTCGGGAACTTAGAAATCGTGTTTGAATTTGAACCGGAAAAAAAAATGAGGATCAAGAATGTATTTATCAAAATTCAAAGTATTTTTAAAAACCAGATGAACTAATGCCTGTCACCAGAATCGTACATATCGACCTTACGGCCTTTTTTGTATCGGTTGAAAGGCTGCTCAATCCAAGTTTGATCGGTAAACCTATCATGGTGGCCGGTCCGGCTGAAAGCCGCGGAGTTGTTACATGCGCATCGTATGAAGTGAGGAAATACGGCGTTCGAGCAGGAATGCCGACAGGTACGGCCGAGCGTAAATGTCCTATTGCGATACGAATTGACGGTCATTTTTCAGCATACCAGGAGTTTTCCAAAAAGGTTCAGTCGTTCGTCAGATACTACGCTCCGCGATTTGAAGCGGCAAGCATCGATGAATTTTACCTGGACTGGACGGGTTGTGAAAGGATATTCGGCGGTGATCTTTATAAATTCGCCTTACGAATGCAGAAGACTATCCTGGCCAAGTTTGGATTGCCCTGTTCCATCGGCATAGCCTCCAATAAAATGACAGCAAAAGTAGCTTGCGATCAAGCCAAACCGGATGGCGTTCTGGAAGTGGTTCCTGGTAAAGAGGCTCAGTTCCTTGAGCCTTTAAGCGTCGGTGTACTGAGCGGCGTCGGAGAGGTCATGCTGGAAAGGCTCAATTCCAGAGGCATACGAACCTGCGGACAATTTGCTAAACTCGATTCTGAATACATCGGTAAGACCTTTGGCAAATCGGGATTGACAGTCCAATCTTATGCAAAAGGTTATGGTGAACAGTATTTGGTATCAGCCAGAGAACAAAAACAGATTTCCAGAGAAGAGACATTCGCAACCGATACACGGGACTCGGCATTTTTATCCAACATGATGCATGACATGTCGCTGGAAATCTCAGAAGAACTACGCTCCCTGGATCTCAGGGCTCAATGCGTGAAGCTCAAGCTTCGCTATTCTGATTGGGTAGATCATTCGAGACAGATCACTGTAGAACCGACCAACGATCCTATCTCGATCTACAAAACAGCTTTGTCCTTATTCCACAAAGCAGATGATCGGCGTGTCACCATACGATTAATAGGCGTCGGTATCACTAAATTCACACAAGACCGATTTACCATTGATCTTTTGAGGCAGAACGAAGAGCGCAGAGAATGGCTTCTCAAAGCCGTAGACATTATTAATCATAAATACGGAAATAGCGCTGTGAGAGTAGGGTCTGTAGCATAAATAATTGATTGAGTCGTTGGGAGCACCAAACTCGATTTCTGCAGAAGGAATTCTGCGGGAATCGAGTTTTTTATTTGAGGAGTATGCTTGTTCACTCATTTACATGTTCATTCCTACTACACCTACGGTAAAGGTAGTTCAAGTATCGAAAGCCTTGTTGTCAGGGCCAAAGAGTGCGGATACGATACGTTGGCCATTACCGATCTTAATACAATGGCCGGAACGGTAGAGTTTTACCATATGTGCAGGGAATATGGTCTATTTTCTATTATCGGCTGTGAGATTGACGATCCCAAAGATTCAGATTTGAAGGCCGTTCTACTTTGCAGAAATGGTACCGGTTACCGTCGCCTTTGTGAATTAGTATCGGCGAGGCAGATTGAAACCGGTTTCGACTTGGCGGAAGCGTTGAGGCAAAATGCCGAAGGATTGTTCGTACTGTCCTATTCCGCAGGTCTATTGCAGGCTCTTAAGGGTTATGTAATCGATCTCTACGGCGAATTGGTATTGCTGCCGTCTTTGAAGAAGCGGAATCGTTTGATATTCGAATGGTGTCAGAAGAACAAGATCCCGCTTGTGATCACCAATGACGTATATTTTGATGAGCCTGCTAAACACGAAACCTATCGCATTCTGGCTTCGATCAAACAACTCACGACGGTTTATGATCTGCAAGACGAAGTTACAGACGAACAATATTTGAAGTCCCCCGAAGAAATGAAAAAGGGTGCCGCATCAATGAAGGAGTCATTGGCCAATGTACAGAAAATAGTGAAAGCGTGTCAGTTTGAATTTGAATTAAAGAAATATCATTGTGCCCGGTACCGGACCATGGACGGTAAGGTCATAGATTCAAGCCCGGAGATGTTGCGCCAATTGGCTCATGACGGCTTGATAAGGCGCTACGCCATTACGGATAAAAGTAAGCCGTTCAACTATGACGTACTGATCCAGCGATTGAATTACGAATTGGAAGTCATATCCAACCTTAATTTCTGCGATTACTTTCTCATCTGCTGGGATATGGTCACGTACGCGCACAGTCAGGGCTACTGGCATGTAGGGAGGGGTTCTGCCGCTAATAGCCTTGTCAGTTACTGTCTTGGGCTTACGGAGGTGGACCCGATCCGTTATAATCTCTATTTTGAGCGATTCCTGAATTATTCACGAGGCAAACCGCCTGACATCGACCTTGATTTCAATTGGCGGTTCAGAGACAGAATGCTGGAATACATTTACCGGCGCTATGGGCAGGAACGCGTAGCCATGATGTCGTCCATTCACACGATGCACGCAAGAGGAGCCTTGCGTGAAGTGGCTAAGGCATACGGTATAAGCGAACGGGAGCTGGATACTTTCAGGAAATACATTCCGCACACATTGGCCAGAAACCTTGAGGTTCTGAGCACAAAATATCCCGAAGCAAAAAATTTGAAACTGAATAGTGATTTGTATCAAAAGATCCTGAAGACCGCAGCGCAGTTAGACGGGTTCCCGCATTACAGCGGGATTCACTCCAGCGGCGTGGTGATCACCGAGAAACCTATCACGCATAACAGCGCCCTTGAACGCAGCGCTAACGGATTTATCAAAACTCAGGTTGATATGTATTCCGGTGAGGACGTCGGCCTCATTAAATTCGATGTTTTGGCCGTTAGGGGGCTGGGCACCATCGAAGATGCTGTGCGGAATATTGAGGCAGAAAAAGGCCAGGCCATAGATATTTTCAACTGGGGGAAGATATTCGCGGATGAGAAGGCCAAAGAACTCATGAGCACCGGCAAAACGATTGGAGTAGTTCATGCCGAAAGCCCGTTCATCCGAAATGCCATGCGTATCACGAAAGCGGAGACATTTGAATTGTTGTATATCATTTTGGGTATGGTGCGAACGGGCTGTGTGGAATCGGGTATGATGTATACGTTCATCGAGCGTTTACTTGATCCGCAAAAGAGAAAGGAAGCGTTACCTGCTTTGATGGAGATCCTGCCGGAAACATTCGGGGTAATGATATTTGAAGAAGATGTGATCAAGGTCTTGCACTTTGTTGGGAGCTTGACTCTGGAGGAATCGGATATGGTGCGCCGTTATATGAGCGGCAAAAGGGTCAGCGCGAAGGTCATACAGGAATTGAAAGCTAAGTTCTTCCGAAATTGCATGAAGAAAATAGACGGTATCAAAGAGATCGAAACGTTGTGGAAACAGATTGAAAGTTTCAGCGGGTTTTCGTTTTGCAAAGCGCACAGCGCAAGTTATGCGCTGATGGCGTTTCAGGGACTGTATCTCAAAATTCATTATCCGGCGCATTACATGGCGGCGGTATTGTCCAACGAAGGCGGGTTCTATTCCGCTTCCGCTTATATTTCCGAATGCAGACGCTTGGGACTAACGATACTGCCGCCCGATATTAATCTCAGCGATAGGGAATACAAAGCAGACGGGAATGCTATACGGGTCGGTCTGCGATTCATAGCAGGTATCGGTTCCGAATCATTGAACCTTCTCATGGAAGCGCGAAGTGAAAGGTCTTACGATTCATTACCGGATTTTGTATTGAGATCGGGCGTTGGCCATGAAGAAATAGTTACTCTGATCAAGATCGGCTGTTTCGATGCATTCAATAAGAAACGCACCTTATTGATCGCTCTGCTCGACGCGATCATTCACATACAGAAAAGCAGGCTGTCGCAAGAGATGTTCAGTCTTGATCTGACCCATTACGAACAGATGCTATCGCATTTGGACGATATGACCGCCCACGAAAAACTCGCTTCTGAAAACGACCTTTTGAGCTATTTTGTAGCGCAGCATCCGCTTGAATTTTTCCCAAAACAGATCAATAGTCCGTCCGTTGTTAAAGCAAAGGACCTGTCGCGTTACAAAAATAGGAAAGTCAAAATGATCGGTTGGCTGGTTTCGGCCAAACGTATACGGACACGAGATAAGAAGGACGAGGAGGGGAATATCCGGGAAGGACAATACATGAAGTTCATGACCCTTGAAGACCTTACAGGTATTTACGATACGGTGCTTTTTCCGAAGGTTTATGCTCAGGTGGCCGAGCAGACGTTGTCTTATGGCCCGTTTTGCGTCGAGGGTATCGTTGACGAACGTTATAACACGGTTAATGTTACTCGTATTGCTCTCGTTCGAAATAAATTACCTCAGATGGATATAGACGCTTCATTGACCATCGAAAAGCAGGAAGTGTATGCAAAGCAGAAATCAGACAGCGATACATATAGCGACGGATATATTGTTCCGATTGAAATGGAAACAATCGAGCTTCAAATCATAAAAGCCTCGTGAAACAACCTATATGCAGGAGTTGAATTATCATTCCGAAAGTATTCGATTAGACGAAAAAGAACATCATTTACTTCTCTATTGCCTTTGGGCATCTAAATTATGAATATTGAACGGGCAAGAGAGATTCTTAGTCAATATGATTGTGAATACAGTGATGAGGAGATCGAAGCTGGTCTAGAGTTTCTGAAAATATTGATTGATCTTCTCCCAAATGTGAATGAAATTCAATCAATCAAAAGCGAGGAAGCAAGGCTCAGCCACACTGCAACGTTCAGTAGGAAAAAGAAATCCGGTGCTTCAAGTACGGGTAAAAAAACTAAATGAGTCTAGATTTCATTCCTAAACAAGTTTGAATAATACTAGTAGTTCTTTTAGTTTTGATAAATTTTCATAAAATTTGGTTGCATTATCATGACCTTGAGTCCACATAAAAAAATAAAAACCCCCGGAAATGACGCCGGGGTTTTTTTTAATTATAGCGTCATAAAATATTTTTGGTTATTTAAGAATCTCCCCAAAGAATACTTTCATATCCGCCCACGACGCGGAATCGGCCGCGGCATTATACGCGATGGCCATATCGAATTTCTTTGCGAGTGAATCAGCCGCCGGATTAGTGAAACCGTGCAACGCGCCTTCGTAGGATTTGAAAGTATATGTTACACCGACGTCATCCATTTCTTTTTTGAATGCGTTGATGTCGGTTTGCGGTACGAATTTGTCCGCGCCGCCGTTACACACAAGCAGTTTTGCTTTCACTTCGCCCTTCTTCGCAGGCGTTCCCGTGCTGAGCCCGCCGTGGAAACTGACGACGGCTTTTAGATCCAGACCTTGACGCGCCATATTTAGAACGGTCGATCCGCCGAAACAATAACCGATAGCAGCAATGTTGCTACCATCAACATGCGGATTTGATTTAAGAATTTCCATGGCTTTCATGAACCGCGCCGTTGCACCGGGCCCGCGTTTCATCACTTCGCCGGCAAACATGCCCGCATCTTTCGGGTGATCGGCCACTTTGCCGTCCCCGTACATATCAACTGCCAACGCGACGTAGCCGAGTTCTGCAAGCATTTCTGCACGATGACGTGCGTAAGGATTATGTCCCCACCATTCGTGTACCACGAGAACACCCGGGCGTTTTCCTTGCTTTGATGCATCCCAAGCGACGTAACCTTTCATATTCACGCTGTCTGCGGAATACGTGACTTCTTCGCTCGCTATTTTTGTTTTGGACGTGTCCGTTTTCTTGGGCTGACATGAAATAAATAAAAAGAAAGACATCACGAGCAAGTGACTTAATCTCATAGATACCTCCTGGTTTTAAATGTTAGGGAATAAGTGTAATCAAACAATTTTGAATGAAAACTGCAAGTATAATTCTTTGATTACTTAACAGCTTGGTAATGACATGTCAAAAAAAAATACCGATTTTTTTACAGTGTGTTATCGGAAAATAAGTGCAACTTAATTCCAAAGCCTGCGTAACTTGTTAAGCTATTCTTTGCGAAGCCCTATTATTAGGGCTTTTACAAGCAACCTATTCGTACCATATCAATTATAATAACCCAAAAGGGTCATGAATCATGAAAAAAATCTTTGCGACAAGAGACGATAGTATGTTAACGCTATTACGCATCGTTTCAGGGTTCATCATTCTGGCGCACGGCGTGCAAAAATTATTCGGCTGGTTCGGCGGGCATGGAATTGGCGAAACGATGGACTCGTTTGAACAATGGTTCGGATTACCGGCTTTTGTAACTTTTCTGGTTATCCTCTCAGATTCTGTCGGGGCCCTTTGCCTCATAGCCGGATTTGCAACGAGATTCATGGCTTCGTCCATCGCGGCGGTTATGATAGGCGCCATCGCGTTGGTTCATGGCAAGTGGGGATTTTATATGAATTGGTACAGCGAGCGGCGCGGCGAAGGGTTTGAATTTCATCTGCTCGTCCTGGCGATCATGATCGTGTTGATCATTCGCGGCGGAGGAAAGGCGTCCATTGATCGATGGATCGCACGACGGTTGGGTCGTACGCAAATATAATTAAAAAACAAAATTAAACAATAATCGAACAAACGAAGGAGGACATAATGAAATGGCTATTGATCGCGTTATCTATACTGGTTTCTAATCTTAACTTGAAAGCGCAAACTGTTATGGATTCATCAACCTTCGACTTTTGGGTCGGCGAATGGAGTGCAACATGGGATAACGGCAACGGGACAGTCGGCAAAGGCGCCAATAAGATCGTGAAGATCCTGGACGAAAAAGTGATCCAGGAGAACTTTGCGGATGAAGCAGGATTCAAAGGCACCAGCATTTCTGTTTTTAATCCCACGCAAAAAAAATGGCACCAGGCGTGGGCGGACAATCAGGGCGGCTATTTTGATCTTGAAGGAGAGGTGATCGGCGATAAGAAAATATTCAAAACCAAGGTCAAGGAAGTTAACGACAAAAAGTATATACAGCGCATGTTGTTTTACGATATCAAACCGCAGTCGTTTACCTGGGACTGGGAAAAATCCGAAGATGGCGGTAACACATGGACGCTGCAGTGGAGGATCGGGTATACGAAAATGAAATAATCTATGTATCCAATCATATTTCACAGAGATGCCTTATGTCGACCCAACATTCCGGTCAATTACTTCGAATTGCACCTTATTTTCCTGTAGCAGATGTTGAATGAGAAGCAAGGCGGAACATGGCGACTCATGTCGGTTCAGCTACTTGGGAATGAATGGGATGAATTGATCATCATATACCTCGTGTTATGTGTTTGCTTTACTTGCTACGTATCTATCCTAGCTATCTAATTACAAAAATCTTGTCACACATTTAATCGGCGTCACTCTAATCGAATATTTTGATAAGCAGAATTTTTTCACTGTGGTATCTTGCCATTCATAAAAACCGTTCGATCTTTTTAATTTATATTTGCGTTAAATTAATTTTTAATACGATGATGTTTTGATTTATAAAACAAAATAGTTATAATTTAATATTGTTTTCACATGATTAAGAAGGAACTGATATGCTGAAATGTATTGGAATACGACGTGAGACCAAAGACAAAACCCAGAGCCGAGCGCCTCTTTCACCGGATCAGGTTCGTCGCCTTGTTTCTGATCACGGAATAAAGGTCGTTGTTGAACCGTGGGAACGCCGGGTATTTTGCCGATGAAGAATACCGCGTCGCAGGCGCCGAAGTGTCCGATCACCAAGAATCATGTAATATAATTTTCGGAGTAAAGGAGATTGCGCCGGAATATCTGGCTCACGGGCAGACGTATTGTTTTTTCTCCCATACGGTTAAAGGCCAGTCTTACAATATGATGATGCTGCAGACGATTATGGATCGAGGGATTACGTTGCTCGATTACGAAATGGTCACCGACGAACAGGGCCGCCGCTTGATTTATTTTGGCGATTATGCAGGATATGCCGGTATGGTAGACGGCCTATGGGCGCTTGGCCGGCGTCTGGATCATGAAGGTATGAACAATCCGTTTTCGCACATTCGTTACGCCACGGAATACACCGGCCTATCTGAGATACGTGAAGCGCTTGGTGTGACCGCTGCTCAAATTCGTCAGGATGGGTTGGATGCACGTCTTGTGCCATTCGTGTGTGGATTCACCGGCTACGGACACGTTTCCAAATCTGCGCAGTCGTTATTTGATATCCTGCCGGTTGAAACGATCGCAGCGTCCGATCTGGAATCGTTTATGCGGCGCGGCAAATTTTCCAATACATGCGTCTATAAGGTTGTATTCAGCAAACCCGATCTATATGAACCTGTGCAGCGCGGGGACACGTTCGATGCGGATCACTTCCTGAAAGAACCTTCGGCATTTTCATGTGTCTTTGAACGTTATGTACCTCATCTGACAATGATCGTCAACGGTATTTACTGGGAACCGCGCTTCCCACGGCTTCTGACCAAGGGTTTCATGCGCCGCTGGTTTCCATCCGCGCAGAATCCTCGGTTGCGCATAATTGCAGATATTACCTGCGATGTGGACGGATCAATCGAACTGACTGTCAAAGAAACCAACGCCGACAACCCAGTTTTTGTATACGAGCCGGCATCAGAAACAATTCGTGACGGCTGGGAAGGCGCCGGACCCGTGATCCTGGCCGTAGATAAGCTGCCGACCGAACTGCCACTTGAAGCGTCGAAGGCATTTGGCGATTTTCTTTTGCCGTGGGTGCCGACTCTCGCAAACATTGACTTCACACAACCGCTGGATCAGTTACACCTTCCGGAATCGTGGGGGCGCGCGCTGATCGTTCACAACGGAATTCTAGCGCCCCGATATGAGCATCTCCAAAAATTTATTGATAAGGAAAATCTAAAATGAAGTCGAAAACAAAAACTATACTTATTCTGGGAGCAGGACAAAGTACTTCGTCATTGATTGCCTACCTGCTCAATCATGCGGAGGAACACGATTGGTTTATTATTGTTGCAGACCGCGATGAATCACTGGTGAAACAAAGACTGAACGGCCATCCTCGCAGTCAGGGTGTGCGGTTGGACGTCAACGACGCCGCGACACGAACGGCTCTCATTGCCAAGTCGGCCGTGGTGATCAATATGCTGACCCGTCCTTTTCAGCAGATGATTGCGGTTGATTGCCTCAGCAACGGAGCGCATATGCTATCCGCATCTTACGAAGATCCCAAAGTGCGGGCTTTGGATACCGAAGCGCATCGCCGTAACTTGGCGATCATTAACGAACTTGGACTGGATCCAGGTATCGATCACATGTCCGGCATGTCGCTGATCAACAGGGTGCATTCCAATGGCGGTATCATAACCAGTTTTAAATCCTACGGTAGCGGACTGCCGGCACAGGAAGTGGATACCAATCCGCTGCGTTATGTGATTACGTGGAATCCGCGCAACGTGCTCATGGCAGGAGAGGATGGCGCGGTGTACAAAGAGAACGGCAAAGTAAAAATGCTGCCGTTTCATCAGCTTTTTCAGCGCACGTGGAGTGTGGACATCGACGGGCTGGGCAGTTTTGAAGCATATCCTAACCGCGATTCGCTATCCTATGAGGCCGCACTAGGCCTGGCAAAAGTAAAGACCATCATCCGCGGCACTCTGCGTTTTCCCGGTTGGAGTGAAACATGGCAGCAGGTTGTGTTCCTCGGACTCGCCAACGAATCGCTGCACATGGCGCGCCTGAACGAGATGACTTATCGCGACATGACGGAAATGTTTGTGCCCGCCGACGTCGGAGGCACGAGCCTGGAGCAACGCGTGGCGAATTATCTTGGAATCAATCCGACGGGACGTATCATGTCCAACCTGAAATGGCTTGGCCTTTTCAGCCGCGATGTGATAGGCATCGATGCAAATACCGTTGCGGATGTGATGATTCATCTGATAAAAAATAAATTACGAATGCCGGCCAAAGGTCGCGATATGGTTATTCTGCGGCACGAACTCGAAGTTGAATACCGCGACCCCAAACTGCGCAAGGAACTTATCACGTCCACCATGGTCAATTACGGTATTCCGGGCGGCGAAACTGCCATAGCAAAAACAGTCGGACTGCCGGTAGCTATAACTACGAAATTATTGCTCACCGGAAAAATTCCTTTGCGCGGCTGTCAGATTCCAACCCATCCTGCGATTTATGAACTCGTGTTGCGGGAATTGCAAATTCAGGGGATCAAATTTGATGAAGTTGTTACCGAGTTATAGACTTACGTTGATGAGAATCGATTTTCGGCATATTAGACGGAAAACATGAGTTCAAAATATTTATTTTTACTGCTTATTTTATCGGCTTGCGTCGCAAAGAAAGAGGCCGCAGTTTCGCGCATCTCTGAAACGGGCAAAATGCCGCTGTCGCTGGAGCTGAGTTCGCTTGCCGGTACACGTGAAGGGTACCATGCACATGCCGTTTTGACTTTTGTTGATACCGTTTCGCGCGATTCGCTGATTATCCGGTTTACACTGGAACCCGGCGTGCCGACGAAGTTCGTTAGCGGAGAATATACCTGGAATAGGCTTAGCGGCGAAGTGACTTGTACTTCCATCGATTTTTTTGGAGGACAAGGCGGCGTACCGAGTATCGGTGGGAATTTTGATTTTTACACATCGGACGGAGAAAAGTATACCGTCTATCTTCCGACGACGGAGATGAAAATCAAGAAGTGAATAAACACTGGTTGCTTTTTAGTTAAAGAGATCGAAGACATGCCAGTTCATTAAGGTAACGTAATGTTCACCGACGAATTTAAAACTATAGAAGCGCGCGCCGAAGCAACGATTACAGATCGTGGATCGCGTTTCATTGCCGTTATTGCTCCTGCTGATACTGCTGAAAAAGCAGAGAATTTTATTTCACGTCTTAAAGAGGAATATCCGGACGTGCTCGATTTTGTCTATGCCATGCGTATCGGACTGGAACCCAACAGGGTTACCGACTCAAAAGGTTCCGGCCATTTCGGCCCGGTCATTCTGGATATTTTGGAATCCCAGGAAATCACTAATTCTGTTCTCGTTGTGATGCGAGAGGCTCAGGACACATCCGGTAAAGGCCCGTCAGATCAGGCTTACCGCGATGCCGGACTCAACGCGCTCCGTCGTTCAAAAGTTGTAACGCGCATTTTATACGACGTTCTTCAATTCCAGATTTCCCACGACGATCTTGAGGTCGTATCGCGTCTCATCGCCGACCATCGCGGCAAAATTATTCAAACCGTGAGCGAACCTCTTCTCATGCTCAGCGTCAAGATCAGAAAAATTCAATCCGAAGCTCTCACAAAAATCCTCGTGGATGCTACGCACGGCAGGACTTCAGTTCTCTGAGATTTTCGCTCGGAATATTGCCCCCTAAAATGGGTTGAAGTATTACAACCAAACAAAAAGTGAGGTATTATGTCAATTCGGCCCGTTAAGCATATTATTCAATCCAGGCCCACGATGGAAGGCGCTGGGGTTAAATTACGTCGCGCATTCGGTTTCGGTGATACGGAGGATTATGATCCGTTTTTATTGTTCGATGATTTTCGCAATGAAAATCCTGAAGATTATATGGCCGGATTTCCATGGCATCCGCACAGAGGAATTGAGACCATCACGTATGTTCTTGCAGGCGAGGTCAGCCACGGCGATAGTTTGGGAAATGTGGGAACATTGGGCGCCGGCGACGTGCAGTGGATGACAGCCGGCAGCGGAATACTTCACCAGGAAATGCCGAAAGGCGATGAACGCGGACGCATGCACGGTTTTCAGCTCTGGGCTAATCTTCCGGCCGCGCATAAAATGACAAAGCCGCGCTATCAGGATGTGATTTCTCGCGACATACCTGAATTGACGGAAGACGACGGTACGGCCGTGCGCGTTATCATCGGAAATTTCTGGGGGAAAACCGGGCCGGTAGACGGTATTGCAGCCGATCCACGGTATCTTGATGTTTCCGTTCCGCCCGGGAAACGCAAAACATTAAAAGTTGAATTGGATCATCATGCCTTTGCGTACGTTTTCGAAGGCTCCGGTAATTTTCGCGATGCATCCGACCCTAGGGCTGTTCCAACCGAAGTGGTGGGCTCCGGACGCGAAGCTGAATTACTCATGGCTGCCAATCGCTCGCTGGTTTTATTTGATCGCGGTGACGAAGTCACAGTGCAGGCGGGGGAGCAGGGAATCCGCTTTCTGCTCGTTTCAGGCAGGCCGCTGCAGGAACCCGTTGCATGGCACGGACCCATTGTGATGAATACTCAGGATGAATTACATCAGGCGGTAACGGAGCTGCGAAATGGGACTTTTATAAAAAAATGATATACCCAGCATAGGGTTTCTCCGCTTATAAGAGTTTAATCAACTCTCCGCAATGCGCAAGCCGAATGCAGACTCAGGCTCCCCTACATCTCGTTCAAAAATCACAAGAAACCATTGAAGCCATAAGAAAAATGTAAATGTAATATTCTTGTAAAATAAGCTAAAACATGGTGTGGTATCATTGACAAGATTTTGATTTTACCCTAGATTGACGGTGAAATTGCGTAATACTTTACCATTAAATATTATGAATTTACTCGTCGTCGGAATCAATCACAAGTCAGCAACGCTGGAATTACGAGAACGCGCTTGCATATCGAAAGAGGAGAGAGAATTCCTCATCCCTGTTTTGCAGGAAAAATATTTCAAGGAATGCCTGATTGTCACCACATGCAATCGTACGGAAATCTACGGAATTACAAAAAAAACCGATACGACCCCCGATGAAATCATTTCAGCGTTACTCCAATTCAAAAACGCTTCTGATATAGACAGGAAATATTTTTTCTATTACCGTAACGAAGAGGCCGTTCGCCACTTATTTTCTGTGGCGTCCGGCGCCGATTCGATGGTAACAGGCGACATACAAATTCTGTGTCAGATTAAGGATGCCTTTCACGCGTCAATGTCTTTGTGCGCCGAAGGCCCATTTCTGAAACGTCTGAAACAGTCCACTTGCCGTATCGGTAAACGATCACGCAGAGAAACATCGATCTCTGAAGGAACCGTTTCCGTCAGCTATGCTGCCGTTGAATTGCTGCAGCGCAGTCTCGGTTCTCTTGAAAATAAAACAGCCTTGCTCATCGGCGCTGGAAAAACAGGACGTTTGACAGCTAAACACCTGACCGCTAAAGGTATCGGCCAATTGTATCTTGCCAACCGGACGGCCTCTAAAGTAGATTCCATCATTGAAGAAACCGGCGGAACGTATGTTCCGTTCGATGAGTTGCCCACCGCCGTAGCAAAATCCGATATAGTAGTGACTGCGGTGGACTGCGTATCGCCGATTATTACGCGATCTATGCTCGAAAAAATAATGATGCAGCGACCGGGTCGCACTTTATATATCGTCGATATCGGGCTGCCGCGAAATATTGCCCCCGACGCGAGCGGCGTCACCAATATCCGGTTATGGGATATGGATGCCTTGTCGGAGATTGTAGAGCACAATCGCCTTCAGCGCCTTGCCGAAGTAAAAAAAGTAGAACGTATCATCGACGAGGAATGGGCAGAATTTGACGCGTGGGAAAATGTTCATCAGATTGGCCCAACTATTTTTGAACTCAACACGCTTTTTGAAGATATTCGCCAGAACGAAGTTACTAAATACCGGCACCGGTTTGATGAGCCGGAAAGAGAATTAGTTGAACTCATCACGCGCCGTATCGTGAACAAACTTCTGCATAAGCCGATGGTTAACCTAAAACACGATGCGGGATCAGAACTTCAGCATCAGCATGAAAATTCACTGCGTAAACTGTTCGAGTTGAACCGGTCGGGCAGGAACTGAACGATGGCGAATAAAAATCATATCCGTATTGGCACTCGCGGCAGTGCCTTGGCTCTATGGCAAACTGATTATATAAGCAGTGAACTCCTGCGTATTAATCCCGGCCTTCGGATCGAAAAAATTATTATCAAGACAACCGGCGACATCATTTTAGACTCACCGCTTTCCACCATTGGCGACAAAGGTCTTTTCACAAAGGAAATCGAAAAAGCAATGCTGGACAACAAAATTGATCTGGCCGTTCACAGCATGAAAGACCTTCCCACCGTGTTAGCCGATGGACTTACTATCGGTCTCGTTACACAGCGGGAAGATGTTCGCGACGTATTTATAAGTCACCCGGGCAAATCGTATAATACTTTGGATGAGGTAAAAAACGGCGGTAGGATTGCGACCGGAAGCCTGCGTCGCAAAAGCCAGTTACTGTATTACCGGCCGGATATTGTTACTGTGGACATTCGCGGGAATCTGAATACCCGGCGAAAAAAATTAGAAGAATCAGATTGGGACGGCATGCTGCTCGCGCGAGCAGGCGTGACCCGGTTGGGCTGGGATGAATTGGTCACAGAAATTCTTGATTTGGAAATAATGTTGCCGGCCGTCGGCCAGGGCGCATTGGCAGTTGAAATTCGGGAGGACGATCATATATTGGCATCGCTCATTCAGCCGCTTGAAGATACGGCAACGCGCCGGGCCATCACTGCGGAACGGTCGTTGTTACGGAAACTCGAAGGGGGTTGTCAGGTTCCGATTGGCGCGTATGCCCGCCAGGACAAAGACATACTCCGCATGGATGCCGTGGTAGGTTCACTCGACGGCCAAAGAATGATTCGTAACCGGATCGAAGGCCCGCCGTCGAATGCGCAGGCTCTTGGAGAAAAACTGGCCGATATGCTTCGGAAGCAGGGAGCCGATGCTATTTTAGCAGAAATCAGGGCAGCCGATGAAAACGATGCCCGTTCATAATAACCATGCAGGATTAGCCGGTAAACGAATACTGGTTACCCGCCCCGCAGACCAGTCGAATGAAATCATTTCCCTTTTACAACATGCAGGCGCTGAAGTTGTCCTCTTTCCGACAATATCAATAAACCCCGCTGAAGATTGGACAGCATGTGATGATGCGTTGGACAATCTTGATTTATGGGATGCTTTAATATTCACCAGCGCCAACGGCGTTCGTTTTTTTGTTGAGCATGTGAAAGAGGTATTTCCCCATCTGATACAAAAACTGCAAAACTGCACGGCCTATGCCGTCGGTGAAAAAACTATGGCCGTCGCAGATTCATTTGGTTTGCCGGCATTGTGTTTTAATCAGGCGCAGAACGCAGAGGTGTTGGCGGAGGAACTCGCGCGGCGAGTGAAAGGAAAAATTCTTTTTCCGTGCGGTAACTTGACGGGAGATACAGTGAAGGTCAGGTTATCAGACGTCGGCGTCGGCGTGACGCAAGTTGTGGTATACCAAACGCTGCCGTATAAACCTGATAATACGGATCAAGTGATAAAGGAGTTGAAAAATAAACATATTAACGCCATCGCTTTTTTTAGTCCTTCCGGCATTAAACATTTTCTCGATCTGATTCCGCAGTCTTATGTAGAAGGATGCGCCATTGCGGCGATTGGAACGACGACGGCAGCGGCAGCGCGCAGCCTTGGATTATTCCCGGATATCGTTGCTGAAACACCCGATTCAAAAAACCTGATTAAAACGATGGAGAATTATTATCGTGACCGATCATAAAAAAAATAATAACGGAACGGACCACCT
The DNA here is from genome assembly GCA_008933615.1 of bacterium. Lineage (NCBI taxonomy): Bacteria > bacterium. The sequence goes on from WBUR01000023.1 coordinate 23,956, forward strand.
TTTTTTGAAAGCATGCCGCCGCGAACCGGTGAGCCGCACGCCGGTATGGTTCATGCGCCAGGCGGGGCGGTATTTGCCGGAATACCGTGCTGTACGTTCGAAGGTGGATTTTTTGACATTGTGTAAAACACCGGAACTTGCCGCAGAAGTGACCGTGCAGCCGGTGGATATCATCGGCGTAGACGCTGCAATAATTTTTTCAGATATACTCGTCATTCCTGAAGCAATGGGGATGGAACTTATCGTGGAAGAAAATAAGGGCGGGCCAAAGTTTCCATCTCCGCTCCGTACCCGCGCTGCGATCGAAAGATTACAACAACCCGATCCGTACTCAGACTTAAAGTACGTGTTGGACGCACTGCATGTGACCAGGCGATGCCTGAACGGCCGAGTGCCGCTGATCGGATTTTCCGGCGCACCATGGACACTCGCCACATACATGGTCGAAGGACAGGGTTCAAAAAATTTTCGGTACATCAAAGAGTGGATGTTTACTCAGCCGGCAGATATTCACCGATTGCTTGATAAATTAACCAAGGCGGTCATTGCTTATCTTAAGGCGCAAATAGAATCCGGCGCTCAAGCCGTTCAGATATTCGATACTTGGGGCGGAATATTGTCGCGCGAGGATTTTCGCGAATTTTCTTTGCCGTACATAACGCGCATTGTATCCTCGGTTAGAACCACCGGCGTTCCTGTGATTGTTTTCTGCAAAGATTGCGGGCAAGCGCTGGAGGAAATTATCGGCACCGGCGCGGATGTGATCGGGATCGACTGGACGACCGACATGCGCGTAGCGAGGGAAAGAGTTTCAGGCCGAGCCGCTATCCAGGGAAATCTTGATCCAACTATGTTGTATGCGCCGATACCGCGAATTGAAGACGCCGTATCATCTATTCTGCAGTATTACGGACACGGCGCGGGACATATTTTTAATCTGGGCCATGGTATTCTTCCGGATACGCCGGTGGATAACGTTCGTGCATTTGTGGATGCGGTGAAGCGGCTGAGCCCTGCCTATCATACATAAAAACGGAATCTTTGCTGCCTGAGGCGGCTTTAAGGAAAATCATGAAACAATTTGATCACATTGATCTCAACCTCTTGCGGAAATACAGCCGGCAAGGGCCTAGGTATACCAGCTATCCGCCGGCGCCCGTTTTCTCAACCGCTTTCGGACCGCAGTCGTATCTAGATGAAATTCAAAAAACCAATGCATCAGGCGCCGCCGCAGACCTCTCGCTTTATTTTCATCATCCGTTTTGTGATACGTTATGTTACTTCTGCGGATGCACGATGCTCGTGACGAGGAGCCGATCGCAAATCAGTCAATACAATTCATATCTTGAAAAAGAAATTGATATGATCGCGCCGATGATTGCGGAGAACCGGCGAGTTTCCCAGCTTCACTGGGGCGGAGGAACGCCTTCGTATCTGACACCGGAAGAAATTCGGCATCTTGGTGAATTTACCAGGTCGCGTTTCAATTATTCGGAAGACATCGAAGCGGGAGTGGAACTGGATCCGCGTGAGTTAATGTTCGATCATATGCAGGCGTTTCGTGAAAGCGGATTTAACCGTGCCAGCATGGGTGTGCAGGATTTTGATCCTCAGGTGCAGAAAGCGGTAAACCGCGTACAACCTGAATCGATCACCCGCGATGCCGTTAGCTGGTGCCGTCAACTGGGGTTCAAAAGTATTAATCTTGACCTGATCTACGGACTTCCTTTTCAAACGCTGGCATCGTTCGAAAAGACGGTTGATATCGTACTGGACATAAACCCGGACCGAATTGCCGTATTTAACTACGCTCATGTACCTTGGTTGAAAAAACACCAAAAACTGTTGCTGGAAGAAACCATGCCTTCGCCGGAACTCAAGCTCGAAATATTCAAGATGACCATAGAAAAACTGATCGCCGCAGGTTATTGGAATATCGGCATGGATCATTTTGCCAAATACGACGATGAGATGGCGCAGGCGCAGCGTGAACATACGTTGTACAGAAATTTTCAAGGTTATTCGACCAAAGCAGGCTGTGACCTTTACGGGTTCGGTATGTCTGCCATCGGCCAATTCAACCAATCGTATCAGCAAAATACAAAAGGAATCGCCGAATATTATCAATTAATTGATGCCGGAAAACCGGCAACCCATGCGGGATACCGCATGACGGCGGATGACCATATCCGTAAAGCGGTGATCATGGGATTAATGTGCGATCTTGAACTGGATTCGGCCGCTATCGAAAAACAATTTGATATCACCTTTGAAGATTATTTCTATGATGCTTTGATCAAATTAAAAGAATTTATTGATGACGGCCTCGTGTCCATTGGAGATTCAAAGATATCGGTTCACGGCCTTGGGCGTCTCGTCATACGAAATATTGCAATGTGCTTTGATGCGCATATTGAAAAAATGATGAAAGAAAAACCGGTATTTTCAAAAACGGTATAACCAATGAATTTAGAAAAACCTAAAACTGCTGTTGTGCTGCTTCAATTGGGCGGTCCGGATTCCCTCGAAGCGGTAGAGCCTTTTTTGTATAATCTGTTCTGCGATCCGGATATTATCGACCTGCCCGGCGCGTTTTTGTTTCGCAGACCATTGGCGCGGCTCATCTCGTCACGGCGCGCGCCCAAAGTTCAGGCATTGTACCGACGAATCGGTAACCGCTCTCCCATCTTGCCGCAGACAAAACTTCAGGCGCAGAGTCTGCAAAAGTCTCTGCTAACATCCGGAGTAACGGCAGATGTGCTGATCGCAATGCGATATTGGCATCCTTTTACGGAGGAAGCGGTACGACAAGTTGCTGCCGGCGGATACGATCGTGTCATCCTGTTGCCGCTGTATCCGCATTATTGCAAAGCGACAACCGGTTCCAGTGTGAACGAATGGAATCGATGTGTGCGTCAATTTGGTAAACGTTCAATCCCGACGACGCTAATTCACAGCTATTTCGATCATCCTTTATATATCGAATCTCTTGTAGGGCAAATTCGCCTCAGTCTCGATCGTATTCAGGCCGAAGACCGGAAAAAAGTTCATCTGGTGTTCAGCGCGCACGGCACGCCGATGAAACTGGTCAGGGACGGCGATCCGTATTCCCGCCATATTCGCGCTACGTACGAAGCGGTGGTTAAAAAAGGGGCGTTCGGATTACCGCATCATCTTTGTTTCCAGAGTAAAGTGGGCCCGCAGAAATGGCTGGAGCCATCGCTTTTAGGAGCGATCGCATCGCTGGCGAAAGAACAAGTCTCACATGTGCTTGTCGTTCCGGTTGCATTTGTAACGGATCACATAGAAACGCTTTCTGAGATCAACATTGAAGCAAAAGAAGATGCCCTCAAATTAGGCATACGTTATTTTGATATGACGCCCGCTTTAATTGACAACAATAAATTTATTGGCTGTCTGTCGGATCTGGTTATACAGGAGCTCAAACGGTCATGATCACGATCATCGGAGCAGGCATATCCGGATTAACATTAGCATGGTGGCTGCATAAGGAGGGTTTAGATGTTACCGTCGTTGAAAGCGATTCTTCTGTCGGCGGGACGATGAAGACGCTGCGTGACGGCGACTGGCTTATCGAAACCGGCCCAAACAGCGCGCTGGCGACCACGCCTTTATTTGACACACTATCCAGAGAACTCGGCATTGAATCTGAAATTTGTTTTTCCAAGCCTTCAGCTAAAAAACGATATATTTTGCGCGACGGAAAACTTCATATGTTGCCGATGTCGCCACTTTCATTTCTGAATTCCGGCTTGTGGTCCTGCGGCGCAAAATGGAGATTATTGAAGGAGCCATTTATTTCACGCGCGGATAAAGAGGAAACGTTGGCGCAGTTCGTAGAACGCCGGCTGGGAAGAGAATTTCTTGATTATGCGATCAACCCGTTTGTTGCCGGTGTGTATGCCGGCGATCCGGCGCAGCTCAGCGTTAGAGACGCTTTTCCAAAACTCTACGCGTTGGAAAAAGAACACGGCAGCCTGATACGCGGCGCGATGAAGAAAAAGAAAAGATCGGCGGACGATGGATCGGTTGCAAAAAACCGCGCCGAGATGTTTTCCTACCGAATGGGTATGCAAAGCCTGCCTTTGGCATTACATAAAGCCTTAGGAAATCGCGTCAGAACAGGTATACGCGTCCATGCATTAAGCCGATCTGGAAATGACACGGGAGAGTTCATTATAAAAGCAGAAGAAAATGGCCGCGCAGTCGAATGGATGTCTGATAAAATTGTTTTAGCCGTTCCGGCTTATACGGCCGGAAAATGTGTTGAAGACCTTGCCCCGGAGACAGCTGATATCCTCAAGTCTATTTCATACGCTCCCGCTGCTGAAATTTTCCTGGGATATCCGGCTTCGGCAGTTCGTATGAACTTAGACGGTTTCGGATTTTTAATTCCGGAAAAGGAAAAAAGGTCTATTCTCGGCGCCATATGGACTTCGTCCATTTTTGACGGACGAATGCCCGAGGGGCATGTTGCCTTTACGGTTTTTGTCGGCGGAGCGCGCCAACCGGAATTGGTTGATCAGAATGAATCGGCATTGACAGTTTTGGCAGAAACAGAATTGAATTTAATCATGGGAATACAGGGATCGCCTGTGTATTCAAGAGTTCACAAATGGATCAAAGCTATTCCGCAATACCGAATCGGCCACGGGCAAATGATGAATAAATTAGCGAAAACGGAAAGAAGCATGTCGGGTTTGTATTTTACGGGAAATTACCGAGGGGGTATTTCGGTTGGCGATTGCCTTATGCAATCTGACCAATTGGCCAAACGAATTGTTAAAGATCAAACTTTCAATACACAGAAGAATAACTAACCAGGAAAAAGTATGAGTCAATTTCCTATTATCCGCCAGCGCCGTCTGCGCATGAAAGCTCCGATTCGCGCCATGGTTCGTGAGACAAGCCTGTCAAAGAACGATCTGATCTATCCGCTATTTGTTATTCCCGGCAAAGGACTAAAACGGCCGGTATCTTCGATGCCCGGCGTGTATCAATTATCGGTCGACGAATTGCTCAAAGAATGTAAGGAAGTATTCGCGATCGGAATTCCTGCCGTGATACTTTTTGGCATACCGGAGCATAAGGACGAAGTGGGATCCGGCGCCTATCAAGACGACGGCATCGTTCAGCAGGCCGTTCGATTATTGAAAAAAGAAATTCCGGATTTGATGGTCATTACCGACGTTTGTCTTTGTGAATACACATCGCACGGCCATTGCGGGATCGTTCAAGGCGATGAGATCGTCAACGATGCTTCGATCAAATTACTGGCCCTGGAAGCATTATCGCACGCGCGCGCGGGTGCCGACATGGTCGCGCCATCGGACATGTTTGATGGACGCGTGGCCGCTATTCGGGCGATTCTGGATGAAAATGATTTTATACATCTTCCGATCATGTCTTATGCGGCCAAATTCGCGTCCGGCTTTTACGGTCCGTTTCGTGAAGCCGCGCAGAGTACGCCGCAATTCGGCGACCGCCGTTCCCACCAAATGGATCCGGCGAACGGAGACGAAGCGATCCGGGAAGTTGCTGAAGACCTTGCTGAAGGCGCAGACATCGTGATGGTGAAACCGGCCTTACCTTATCTCGATATAGTTCGCCGTGTGAAAGAAACGTTTCATGTTCCGACCGCCGCTTATAATGTGAGCGGAGAATACGCGATGGTCAAAGCGGCCGCGCAAAACGGCTGGATAGATGAAGAGCGCGTGATGATGGAAACGCTGATCAGTATTAAACGAGCCGGCGCGGATCTTATATTAACTTACTTTGCTAAAGAAGCCGCGAAACTACTCCATTCATAAACAACAGGATTGTGTATATGTTTGAAACGCCAAAATCCGAATCATTATATCAGCGCGCATGTAAAGTAATTCCGGGCGGAGTCAATTCCCCCGTTCGCGCATTCAAATCCGTAGGCCGCTCACCCTTATTTATCACAAAGGCAAACGGTTCCAAACTCTGGGACGAAGACGGCCATTCCTACATTGACTACGTCGGTTCGTGGGGCCCGATGATCTTAGGTCATGCGCACGGGCCAATTATTGACGCAGTGCAGAAGGCTGCGTCTGACGGAACCAGTTACGGCGCGGCAACGGAACTTGAGATCGAGATGGCGGAACAGATCATAAAAATGGTTCCATCGGTAGAAATGGTGCGAATGGTAAATTCCGGAACCGAAGCGACCATGAGCGCGATCCGGTTAGCGCGCGCCTTCACAGGCAGGGAAAAAGTTATTAAGTTTGCAGGTTGTTATCACGGACATGCAGATTCGTTTTTGATCAAGGCCGGATCCGGCGCGCTCACATTAGGCGTTCCCGATAGTCCCGGCGTCACTACGTCCGTCGCGGCAGGAACCCTTACCGCGCAATTTAATAACGCAGAATCGGTAGAGCAATTGATGGCATCTCATCAAGGGCAAATTGCGGCCGTGATCGTCGAACCGGTGGTCGGCAACATGGGCTGTATTCCGCCTAAAGTCGGATTTTTAAACGCGCTTCGGGATCTGTGTACCAAATGCGGTGCGGTTCTCATTTTTGACGAAGTTATGACGGGATTTCGCGTAGCCCCTGGAGGCGCCCAGGAATTGTACGGCATCAAACCCGATTTGACAACTTTTGGAAAAATCATCGGCGGCGGATTGCCCGTGGGAGCATACGGAGGGCGAAAGGATATCATGAGTATGGTTGCGCCGCTTGGCCCGATGTATCAGGCAGGAACCCTTTCAGGAAATCCTCTTGCAATGGCCGCAGGCCTGGTCGCGCTTAAAACACTTCAGGAAAGACCTGAAATATATGAAACGCTTGAACGATTATCCGCACGATTGGAGAACGGATTAAACGAAATCATCCATCGATCTCGGTTGCCATTAATACAGAACCGCGTTGGCTCAATGTTTACTTTGTTTTTTACGGGTGAGTCGGTGGAAGATTATGATTCTGCTGTTAAAGCTGACAAGCAGCGTTTTATTTTGTATTTCAACGCCATGTTGCAGCGCGGGATTTATCTAGCCCCATCGCAATTCGAGGCGGCCTTTATGTCCGCCGCGCATACCGAGGATGATATAGATAGGACTCTGGATTCTGCCGAAAGTTCCCTGCGTTTTGCATTCGATTTGTAAAGAAAAATAAATTTTTCATATACGTCCCTTTCGTCTAGTGGCTTAGGACATTGCCCTTTCACGGCAGAAACAGGGGTTCAAATCCCCTAGGGGACACCAATCATTTCTGATTTTACAGTTACTTCTTGCTTGTCCAAAAAAATACTGAAATAATTTCAATTATTTGGTGTTAAATTCTTCATGCGACGGTTGCTGCTTTTTACAGAAAAATCTTGTAGTATTCGCCTTTTTTTTCAATATTTACGGGATTCTTTGGAAAACATTATTTATGAATATTAATAAAAAAATTGAAGTGCCTACGTGTGAGACGTGCGAAACGAGGGACTGTTCAATTTTCAAAAGTTTGAGCGCAGATGACCTTGACAGTTTATCGCTGAATAAAGCGGGTAATGTGTATAAGAAGGGACAGAATGTTTTTTTTGAAGGTAATCGTCCTTCCGGATTGTACTGTTTGAATAAGGGAAAAGTCAAAGTATATAAGTTAGGTTACGGAGGTAAGGAACAGATCGTACGCATCGGCAAGGAAGGGGATATACTGGGATACCGCTCGCTTTTGAGCGGGGAAAATTACACCGCTTCGGCCACGGCACTTGAAGACGCCTATATTTGTTTTGTTCCAAAGAATATTTTTTTCGCTATCATGAATACCAATGCAGATCTGTCGATGAAAATGGTACATCTTTTATCGCACGATCTGAAATCCGCTGAAAACAAAATCGCTGAAATGGCGCAAAAGAATGTTCGGGAAAGGTTAGCCGAAACATTATTGATGTTGAAAGAAAATTACGGATTTGAAAACGATCACGGCCTTATCACGGTTGCGTTAAGCCGGGAAGACCTGGCAAATCTTGTCGGAACGGCTACGGAAACGATCATTCGACTGTTATCCGAATTTAAAGATGAAAAAATGATTGATCTCACGGGGCGAAAGATCCGCATTATCAACCAACCCGCCCTTGTTAAAACGGCTCACCTCTACGATTAGAAAATAATTCGTCACGTATACATACTCAACCGCTCGGGTTGAGTTTTATTTTTTTGTGAATTGAGAAAATTTTCACTATAAAACCTTTATTTTACAAAAACTTAGGGAGTAAAAAACATGACAAAAGTCATGTAACGCTATGAACAAGGTCATTGGAAAAACATAGCTTATCAGTTACATTATTCTACCGGCGAAAACTGATCTTTCATCTTGTTTTAGTTAAAGTTATGAAAGTCAAAAAAATACTATTCCCAACTGATTTTTCCGATTGCGCTCGTCACGCCGTAGACTATGCGATCATGATAGCAAAAAAATACCAGGCATCGCTGGACATTTTGTATGTAGACGAGGCAAGTTACCTGATGAATCCGGTGAATATTGATCTGCAAGCGGATGTTTCGTTTGTCACCGATGAAATAAGGAAAGTCGTTGAGGAAAAGCTACGCGAGTGGGTAAGGTTATTTCCGAAAGAAATACCGGTTCGCGTGGCAATTGAAATGGGTAAACCGCATCTCGAGATCGTCGAAATTGCCAAGAAACACGGTGCAGACTTGATCCTTATGGGCACCCACGGACGCGGGAGCAATAATTATTTTCTGGGGAGTAATGCCGAACGAGTGGTGCGCCTTTCTCCTTGCCCGGTAATCACAGTCAGACAGACAAGAAAAAAGGAAACAGTCAAAAAAATACTTTTTCCGGTTGATTATTCCGATCTGTGCAAATTGGTTTGTCCGCAGGTGATTGCGTTGGCCCGTGAATTCGGCGCTGAACTTCATTTTCTTCATGTGAGAGTTTCCTCCATATTCGAAACGCCTACGTTCGCAGCCGAGGCGTTTACAAAATTTCTTTCAGACTTGGATTTGTCCGGCATTACGTATTTTACCGATAGTTATGAGGCGTTTGTTGAAAACACAGGCATTAACGAATATGCCCATATTCAGGATATCGATTTGATCGCGATCGGCACGCACGGCCGCACCGGCATTAAACGGCTGATCATGGGCAGCGTTACAGAAGAAGTTGTCAACACTTCTTTCATTCCAGTTCTTACGTTACGATCATTCAAACACACAAATTAATTTATATATTTTGAGGACAACGATCTAAGTTAATGGTATCCGTCTACCCTCCAAATCAAACCGTAAATGTGTCTTACACTTGTTTCCACTGTGGCGATCCCTGCGATGGGAGCATGATAAAAGATGATGAAAAAATATTTTGTTGTCAGGGGTGTCTTTTCGTCTATCAATTACTCAGACAAAAAGAACTAACGGGGTATTATCACTTTGACGAACAAGTTCGCGTTACTCCGAAAAAGATCAATTTGGCCGATTATGCGTATCTCGATATTCCCGGTTTACGAGATAAGATCATCCATTTTTCGCAGGGCGGAATTTCTAAGGTTACTTTGTTCCTGCCTCAGATTCACTGCAATGCCTGTATTTGGCTGTTGGAGAATATCCACAAGCTGGACTCCGGGGTCATCCATTCTAATGTCCACTTTTTGAAAAAAGAAGCGTCGCTGACGTTTGACGAAAAGAAAACGTCTTTGCGTAAGATTGCTGAACTGCTATCGTCGATCGGATATGAACCCAACTTTGCTTATGACAAAAATAAGGGATCTGTATTTTCCGTCGTTGAAAAGTCGCTGTATATCAAGTTAGGTATAGCCGGTTTTTGTTTCGGCAATATCATGTTGCTTTCTATGCCGGGTTACTTGTCTGCGGCGCCGTTGGAATACGGATTTCTTAAGTTTTTTGCTTACCTCAGTTTTCTGTTGACCTTGCCGCTGTTATACAGTCTGAGCGACTATTTCACGTCAGCCTGGGTTAGTTTACGGCAAAGAACTATTAATATGGACGTGCCGATCTCAATCGGTGTTGTGACGCTTTTCACCCGCAGCGTATATGAACTTTTTTATCAAGGCGGTTCTGGATATTTTGACACTCTAGCCGGTCTGGCTTTCTTTCTGATTGTTGGCAAAATATTTCAGAAAAAAACATTTTACCAATTGTCATTTGACCGTGATTTTAGATCTTATTTTCCCATTGCCGCATTACGCAGAGACGCGCAGGGCGAAAAGAGCATTCCCATTGAGGATATCGCCGTTGGAGATTGTCTCATCATCCGCCATCTGGAGCTAGTACCTGCGGATGGTGTGCTTCGGAGCGAGGAGGCGTTGATCGATTACAGTTTTGTGACCGGCGAATCCCAACCGGTGTATGTTGTGCGTGGCGAGCGGGTATTTGCGGGCGGAAAGCAGATGGGCGGCGCTATTGACATCGATGTGACAAAAGAAGTCTCAAGAAGTTATTTAACCGAATTGTGGAACCAGGAAGTTTTTAAGAATAAAGATAAGAGCGGCCTTTCGCAGCTTAGTCAAAAAATCGCCAAATATTTTACGTTCGCAATTCTCGCCATTGCTATGTCTTCTGCATTATTCTGGTTTGTGTATGATGCGAGTATAGCTCTTAATGTTTTTACCTCGGTCCTTATCGTCGCTTGCGGATGCGGATTACCTTTGTCAATTCCGTTTACATTCGGCACGGTTCTGCGGATCTTTGAACGTCATCATTTATTTTTGAAGAACGATCTTGTCGTTGAGAGAATGGCCGGGGTCGACACTATCGTATTTGATAAAACCGGTACGTTAACGATTCCTCGCTCTGGCGCCGTATCGTATGAGGGAATAGCGCTGAGTCCGGAAGAAAAAAGCTGGATTCGCGCATTAGTTCGCCAGTCTACGCATCCGATGAGCCGCTACATTTACGAATCCATTCCAGCCTCGATTTCACCAGAAGTCATGCAATTCGAGGAAGTTCCAGGACGCGGCATCCGCGCCAACATTGGTGCGCAAGAGATCAGCATCGGATCGCACGCATGGGTTACCGGAAACAAATTTAAGAAAGCGCCTGAAAACTCCATGCAGGTTCATTTTTCCCGAGTATACATTGCCATCAATCGCACACTGAAAGGGGTCTTCAAGATTCGATCTGAATATCGGGAAAGCTTGTCAACCGTGTTGAATAATTTGAACGGGAGATATGCATTGAAGGTTTTATCCGGGGATCATGCAGGCGAAAAACCGGCGTTACGGAAAATATTCAGCGCTAAAACGGAAATGCTCTTCAAACAATTACCGATAGATAAGCTTAATTACATCAGATCGCTTCAGGAAAATCTGAAAAAAGTTATGATGATTGGCGACGGACTGAATGACGCCGGGGCACTAAAACAAAGTGACGTCGGAATAGCGATTACGGAAACCACAAGTTCATTTACGCCGAGCTCCGACGCCATCCTGAAAGCAGAGGGCTTTGGCAATTTACCGTTCTTTGTTGCATTGTCGCGGCAAAGCATGAACGTCGTATACATGTGTTTCACTTTGATCTTTTTATATAATGTTGTCGCATTAAGCTTTGCAGTGTATGGGAAACTGACTCCACTGGTTGCCGCAATCATCATGCCGGTAAGCTCCGTCAGCACGGTGTTATTTGCCGTAGTAATGACGACGTATAAGGCAAAGAAATTAGGATTTTCTGTTCGTGGCGATATAGAAAAAAGAAAGATGGGCATCTAATGACTATTTTAATTGTGTTGGTAATTACAAGTTTGACTCTGGCTGTCGGGTTTCTGATCGCGTTTCTATGGGCTGTTAAGTCCGGACAATTTGACGATACTTATACACCGTCAGTGCGCATTCTTCTCGACGGCAAAAGAACTGAAAATAATCGAAATAATAAATCTACAAACTGAGTAATCATTACAACGAATTATGGAGAGGCAGTCTATGGAGCAAGCATCCAAAGTTCAGGATTCAAAAGCGGATCGGAATCTTGAAACGTTTCACTATGATAATACGATTGTCCGTGATTTTACGATAGCAACGCTCGTTTGGGGCGGGGTCGGAATGTTGGTTGGCATTATTATCGCCATTCAGTTGTATCTACCTGCGCTGAATTTAGGCATTCCGTATCTGACGTTCAGCCGCCTTCGTCCTTTGCATACCAACGCCGTTATCTTTGCGTTTGTCGGCAACGGAATATTTTTGGGCGTCTATTATTCCCTCCAACGCCTGTGCAAAGCGCGCATGTTCAGCGATCTGCTGAGTAAAATACATTTCTGGGGATGGCAACTAATTATTGTCCTTGCGGCGATCACGCTACCCCTTGGGATGACAACCAGCAAAGAGTATGCGGAACTGGAGTGGCCGATCGATGTTCTAATAGCCGTAGTTTGGATTCTATTTGGAATTAACCTGCTGGGCACGATCTTAAAACGGCGCGAGCGCCATATGTATGTTGCGATCTGGTTCTATATTGCGACGTGGGTTACCGTTACCGTTTTGCATGTTGTCAATTCAATGGCGATTCCCGTTTCGCTATTCAAAAGCTATTCGATTTATGCAGGCGTGCAGGATGCGCTTGTGCAGTGGTGGTACGGGCACAATGCGGTCGCTTTCTTTCTGACTACGCCATATCTTGGATTAATGTATTACTTCATGCCAAAAGCGGCTGATCGTCCGGTGTATTCCTATCGTTTATCGATCATTCACTTTTGGGCATTGATATTTCTATATATCTGGGCAGGTCCGCATCATTTGCTTTACTCTGCGCTACCTGACTGGGCGCAGTCGCTGGGAACGGTCTTTTCGATCATGCTGATCGCTCCGTCCTGGGGTGGTCTGCTTAACGGTTTGCTCACGCTACGTGGCGCGTGGGACCGCGTGCGTGAAGAGCCCGTTTTAAAATTTATGGTCGTTGCCGTCACCGCGTACGGTATGGCAACATTCGAAGGACCGATGTTGTCGATCAAAAGCGTCAATGCGTTGTCCCACTTTACCGACTGGACTATTGCGCATGTGCATATCGGCGCGCTCGGCTGGAATGGATTTCTCACTTTCGGGATAATTTACTGGCTGATCCCTCGGCTGTATAACACGTCGTTGTATTCAAAAAAAATGGCCAATGCCCACTTCTGGATAAGTTTTTTAGGTATCGTGTTTTATGCGGTTCCGCTTTACTGGGCAGGTATTACGCAGGGACTTATGTGGAAACAGTTCACACCGGACGGTATGCTTCAGTATTTCAATTTTCTGGAAACCGTCACGCAGATTATTCCTATGTATATAATGCGTTCGATCGGCGGCACGCTGTTTCTAGCGGGAACCTGCATCATGTTCTACAATATTTACAAAACAGCAAAACAAGGTAAATTCCTTGCTGATGAAGAAGCTCAGGCCCCGGCGCTTGCCAAGGTTTATCACGCTGCGCAGAAAGGACAGTATCATCGTTGGCTGGAACGTAAACCGGTTCAATTCTACGTTCTGACCTTGGTTGCGATTCTGATAGGCGGCGCCTTCGAAATTATTCCCACTTTTGCTATTGAATCCAATGTTCCGACGATCGCAAGTGTGAAACCGTATACGCCGCTGGAACTGCAAGGACGCGATATTTATGTGCGTGAAGGGTGTTATACCTGCCATTCCCAGTTGATTCGCCCGTTTCGCTCGGAGACGGAACGGTACGGCGAATATTCCAAAGCAGGCGAGTATGTGTATGATCATCCATTCCAATGGGGATCGAAACGAACCGGGCCGGATCTGCACCGGATCGGCGGAAAATATCCGAATTCATGGCATTACAGCCACATGATCGATCCGCGTGTGCTCTCACCCGGTTCGATCATGCCGAGTTATATCTGGTTAGCCGTCAATAGGCTCGATGCCAGTACTACCGCCGCAAAGATCAAGGCCATGATGACGCTCGGCGTTCCGTATCCTGAAGGATATGAAGATCAGGCACTGGCCGATCTACAGGAACAGGCCGAAATAATTGCCAAAGATCTGAATGACGCAGGTTTTGAGACAACGGCCGATAAGGAGCTTATTGCGCTGATCGCGTATTTACAGCGATTGGGAACGGATATCAAAGTTAAATAATTTCGGAGAAAATATGTTTAGAAATATTCTAGAAAACGTCAAAGGTAGCGAGGTTCTTCCAGTGATCGCGTTGATCCTGTTTTTCAGTGCTTTCTTGGCGATCATCTACCATCTTATCCGGATGGACAAACGGCATATCCGGCATATGGAAGAATTACCATTGGAAAAAGATTATACCAATTCAAATAATGGAGGAAAAGTTCATGGCTGAAGTAAGAGATGAACTCTTAGATCACGACTACGACGGTATCCGGGAGTATGATAATCCATTGCCGCCATGGTGGATCAACATGTTTTATATTACCATAGTCTGGGCTGTGTTGTATTTGTTGTACTTTCACATTACGGAATGGGGCGATCGTTCTGTGGACGAATACAAAAAAGAATATGACCAGACGTGGTCAAAACAAAAAGACCCAAATTATTCGGCGCCTAAGTACTTTGAACCGTATTATAAAGTGCCCTATTATCCCACCAAATCGGATATCACGCCGAAAATGATTGCAGAAAAAATGGGCAAACCCGAGGCGCCGAAAGAAGTTGAGATCATAAAGGATTACGTGGCGTTTACAGATGCGGCGAATATTTCAAAAGGGAAAGAAATTTATCTCAAAGTCTGCACGCCTTGTCACGGCATATTGGGTGAAGGCGGCATCGGGCCTAACATGACGGATGATTACTGGATTCACGGCGCCGGCATCAATGACGTGATGCGCACCGTCACGAAAGGTGTTCCTGAAAAAGGTATGCTGGCGTGGGGTAAAACTTTCGGCGAAGAGGATATTCTTAAGATATCCAGTTATGTTTTAACATTACGCGGAACCAATCCGCCGAACCCAAAACCGCCGCAGGGTAATTTGGTTAAATGAGCAAACAGAATGGATTGGAAAATATAAAAACGATATGATTGCTGACGAAAAAAAAATTCAGAAGAACGGTGAAAAAGATCAGGATAGTTTCCGTGACAGCATTTCCATCATCGACAAGTCAGGGAAAAGAGTTTGGGTATATCCAAAAAAGCCAAAAGGAAAATATCATAATTGGCGTATCGTCGTAAGCGCCATTCTTCTAGCATTACTTTTTGGTGTTCCGTTTATAAAAATAGACGGATATCCGTTTCTTCTGCTCAATATTATTGAGCGTAAATTTATTATTTTCGGAATGGCTTTCTGGCCGCAGGATTTTTATATATTTGCACTTGTGTTCCTGAGTCTGGTCGTTTTCATTTTTCTTTTTACGGCAGTGTTTGGCCGAATCTGGTGCGGCTGGGCCTGTCCGCAGACCATTTTTATGGAAATGGTGTTCCGTAAAATCGAATACTGGATTGAAGGCGACGGCGCCGAACAATATAAATTGGATCGCGCAGAAATGTCACCGGACAAATTTTTGAAGAAGACATCGAAGCACGTGATCTTTTTTGTGATCTCGTTTGTAATCGGCAATACATTCCTGGCATATATTATCGGCGTTGACGGATTATTTAAGATTATCACAGAACCTGTGCTGGAACACATCGTCGGTTTTTCATTTATGATCGGGTTCAGTCTACTTTTCTATTTTATTTTTGCTAGTTTCCGCGAGCAGGCCTGCGTTTATGTTTGCCCATACGGACGTCTGCAATCGGTGATGCTGGACAAAAACTCGATCGTCGTCGCGTACGATTTTAAACGCGGTGAGCCGCGCGGTAAATTAAAGCATGCTGCAGAAAATCAATCCGGTGACTGCATTGACTGCGGCCTGTGCGTGCAGGTATGTCCGACGGGAATTGATATTCGAAACGGAACCCAATTGGAGTGTGTGAATTGCACGGCATGTATGGACGCGTGCGACAGTGTTATGGAGAAGATCGGGCGTTCAAAAAAACTGATCCGATATGCTTCTTTTGACCTGATAACAAAAGGAATCAAGTTTACCGTGACGCCGAGGATCGTTGGCTATTCAGCGGTACTCGTGCTGCTGATGGCGGTTACATCGGCGTTTATTGTGACCCGCAAAGATATGGAGACTACGATTCTTCGAGCAAAAGGATCTATGTACCAGGTGCTGGAAGACGGCCGGATACGGAATATGTACACGGCAAAAATTTTGAATAAGACGTTCGACTCTATGAAGGTGCATTTTGAACTCGAAAACGTGCCGGGCACCATTACGGTTGCAGGTGCGGATCAATTATTGCTTAAACCGGACGCGCTGGTTGAGTCTACTTTTCTTGTTGACATTCCACCGGAAGCAGTCAAACAAAATTATATTAAGATCAGCATCGGCGTGTATCGGGAAAATACTTTGGTTTCTTCGGAGGAAACATCGTTTATTGCGCCGGCGAAAGGAGTTAGGAAATGAAAATTTACGGTAATTGGGCATTGGGGGTAACAGCTCTGTACAGCAGTTTTGCCTTGTTTATAATCGGTTTTTTTGTTGTTTCTACATTTAATAAAGTTGATTTGGTAGAGGAAAACTATTACGACAAAGAAATTGCATATCAACAGCATATTGACAAGGTAAAACGTACCAAAGCTTTAGTAAGTCCGCTCGGGTGGAAACTTCAGGCAGATCAACTGGTATTGCAATTTCCTAAAGACCGGAAAGAAATCAAAGGGTCGATTAATCTGTACCGTCCTTCTGATTCCAAAAACGACAGGACCATATCGATTCATCCGGACGATAAAAATGTACAGCATGTCTCCTTGAGTAACATGGAAAAAGGGCTCTGGCGCGTACAGTTCAATTGGCAGGCTGATAGCACCGGATATTATAATGAAGACATTCTGTTTATAGAATAAGGGAAGTTATGGAGATTTTTACGGGGTTTATTCTAGGAATAATAGGGAGCTTTCACTGCGTCGGAATGTGCGGGCCGCTGGCCCTGGCTTTGCCTCATGCAGGTTCATCAAAATTTGAAATACTGACCGGATCGCTCCTGTATAATTTTGGACGGGCCGCCACATACGCCCTGATGGGCGCAGTGATGGGTGTCCTTGGCGCGACGGTGAAATTTGCCGGCTACCAACAGGCGCTTTCGGTTGGAACAGGTTTGATCCTGCTCATTTCCGTACTCCTTCCAATAAGCATCAAGAACAAAATATTTTTTTCTTCTCCATTGAACTTAGGTTTTTCAGCGATTAAAGTTTTTTTTAGAAAATTTTTACTTAAACATTCTTATACGTCATTATTCAGCATCGGATTGGTCAACGGGCTTTTGCCCTGCGGGTTGGTATATATTGCTTTGGCGGGCGCCATTGTAACGTCGGATATTTTTTACGGGGCCGTATATATGGGTTTATTTGGATTGGGGACATTGCCGATGATGTTGTTCATTTCTCTTGCCGGCCGTCTGATGAAATTGAATTTTAGGCAGAAACTGGTTCGTATCATGCCGGTTGGCATAGCTGTCGTATCGTTTTTATTGATTCTCCGTGGACTGTCGCTCGGAATACCGTACGTAAGTCCGAAATTAGACAATAATCAAGGGACCCAGCACATTGAGTGTTGCCATTAGAATAGCATAAGGGTAGAAAGTCGGTAATCATGAAAAAATCAGTTAAATCCATTAGCAACAAAGTTCCTGTTTGTTCTGTCTGCACGGTTTTTCCGAAGACTATATTTCAGAATGGCAGCGCAACAGAACTACAAAAAAGTTTCAAGTGTAAAGAATTTATCCGGTTCCGTAAAAATGAAGTTTTGTTCAGTGAAAATGAAGCTGCAGACGGCGTCTATTGTATATATTCAGGCATGCTGAAAGTAGTGAAAAAAGACCATCGGCTTATGGAACATATTATCCGCCTTGGGAAGCCGGGCGACGTATTGGGAATCGATTCCGTGGTGACTCATAATAAATATTCCCATTCCGTCGTTGCAGTGGATGCAGTGGAAGCATGTTTTGTCCCGAAAGATTGTTTTGTGAAGTTCATACAAAGTCATCCGACATTTTTTGTTGAGACGATGAAGCTGTTGTGCACACAACTCGACGGAATGGAAAACAAAATGACCGACTTGATGGGTAAATCGATGAAAGAGCGGATGGCAGACATGCTTCTCAAACTCAAAGCCGATTACGGAGTGAAAAGTGACGATACGCTGAATATGGCATTGTCTATGGACGAGTTGGCCAGTTTTTTGGGAACTACAAAAAGTTCGGTCTACAGTCTGCTGAGCGATTTCAAGCGATCGCATCTGATTGAAATTCAAGATAACCGGATACAGGTATTGTCTGAAAAAGAGTTGGAGAATATCGCGCATCCGGTCTAAACGGGAAAGTGAAAGAATGTCCTTTCGACAAATTTACGACACGTTTAATTGGTATGATATTCATACCCGCATTTATGAACAAACGGAAGAGGATGTTAAGCGCGTTTTGAATAAAAGAGGAGAACGCGACCGTTTTGATTTTCTTGCATTGATATCTCCTGCAGCTGAAAAATTTCTCCCGGAGATGATGGAACAAAGCCGTGCTCTTACGCTAAAAAGATTCGGCAAAAAAGTCCGGATATATGCTCCGCTTTATCTTTCCAATTTTTGCTACAATAACTGCCTCTACTGCGGTTTCCGCTACGAAAATGCGCTGGAACGCGTCCGCCTGAGCGATCTGGAAATTATGAATGAAATTACTGTGCTAAATTCCATGGGATTGGATCATATCTTGCTGGTTACGGGTGAATCGAATAAAATGGCCGGTGTGGACTATTTGATGCATGCTATGAATTTACTCAAGCCGTATTTTGCGGACGTGTCGATGGAAGTTCAGCCCTTACGTGAAGAAGAATATCGAACGCTGGCTGGTGCAGGGTTGAATAGAATATATGTATATCAGGAAACGTATCACCGCGATCATTACCGGGACTATCATCCGCAGGGGATGAAAACGCATTTCTATTACCGCCTCGAAACGCCGGACCGCATTGCCCGCGCAGGAATCGGAAAGATCGGGCTCGGAATTCTGATCGGTCTTGAAGACTGGCGCACGGATGCCTGTTTTACGGCCATGCACGCCAAATATCTGACCGAAACGTACGGCACGCAATGCTCAATCTCTTTTCCCAGATTACGCCCGGCCGTCGGTATCATGCCGCCGCGGGTCACGATCAGCGATGACCAGTTAATGCAGATGATCTGCGCTTACCGGTTGTTTTCGGAGGAAATGGAACTCTCGCTTTCAACGAGGGAAAGCGCCTCCTTCAGGGATCAGGCTCTGCAATTCGGTATCACAGGCATGAGTGCCGGATCGAAAACGAATCCCGGCGGATATGCCACCTATCGCCAGGACGGCCTTGAACAATTCGAAATAGCTGATCACCGAAGCGTCGATGAGTTCTGCGCGATGCTTCATGAGAACGGGTACGAACCGGTTTGGTGTGATGATGTTTCAGCATTGAGAGAAATAAATAGCTGACATCCCGTGTAGATGCTTGTTAAACATTCTTCTGAACAAGTCGTTTAGGTTTTTGAGATTTTGCTTGACTGATGTTTATCTTTACCTTATTATTATCCTCATTTTTTCCTATCATCACCTCGAATATCAGGCGCACTTTTTAAAGTGACTGCCAAATGGATATCTTGATTTCTCGAACCAGCATCCAGATTAGTATTTTTTGAATAATTAAGTCACAATCATTAATAGTTCCCTTAACGTTCACCAAAACGGAGTAAACATGAATTTGAATCAAATTCGTGCGGCAGCGGTATGTATGTTTCTTTTGATTGCTGGCACCAATATCAGTGCACAGCAGAGCGACATCCAGTGGGTTCCTTATAACGGATCGATTCCAACCAATGCGGTTGTTGGCGGATCTGAAAATGGGCAGCCTATGTATGTTGGGCGGGTGTCATTTGAAGGAGGAATGCATCCAGGCAAAGTAATATCCGGCGGTTTCTGCAACATTGGCTGGGGCGGCAAGGAATATTCATTCAATCAGGGATTTGAAATTCTAACCGCGCCTGCAAATTCCGTTACATGGGTGGAATACCGCGGAACCCTTCCGTCGAACGCAATTCCTGGTGGTTACAATGATCCAGGCCAGGTCGAGCCGTTGTATATCGCTAAACATGCATACAAAGGCGGTGAACATTGCGGTAAACTCTGGGCGAATGCATGCAATATTGGATGGGGCGGTGCGGAAATTGTTCTCAATCAGAAAATCTTTGTTTTAGCTACAGTGACTCCACCAAAAACAAAAGTGCAGTGGGTTTCATACAGCGGATCAATTCCTGCCAACGCGGTTGTTGGTGGATCTGAAAATGGACAATCCATGTTCGTCGGACGCGTGTCATTTCAGGGCGGAATGCATCCAGGCAAAATATTGCCCGGTGGAGGAGGTATATGCAATATCGGCTGGGGCGGCAAAGAGCATTCCTTCAATAGCGGATTTGAAGTTTTGACGGCGCCGGCAAATACCGTTGCCTGGGTTGAATATAAGGGATCCGTACCGGCGAATGCGATTTTGGGCGGATACAATGATGCAGGCAAACGCGAGCCGCTATACATTGCAAAACATGCATACAAAGGCGGCGAGCACAGCGGTAAACTTTGGGCGAATGCATGTAATATCGGTTGGGGCGGTGCAGAAGTTGTTCTCAAGGAAAAAATCTACATTTTAGTTGCGCAAACATCATCAAGCGTAGCTCAGCCTGCCGTAATTAATACGGTCAAGGCCACCGGCGCTACGGTTCGAACGACTTCTAAATCATACTTCGTGGGCCAGACTATTACCGTTGAATACAGCGGATTTCCCGGCAGCAGTTCCGCATGGATTACTATTGTTACTAAAGGAAAAGCCGACAGCGAGTGGGGAGAAAGTCAGTACGCGCGAGAAAAATCGGGTAAATTGGAATATGATATCCCCTTCATTAGTCCAGGAGAATATGAAGTTCGTGGCTACTTCGATTCCTTTGATTATAAGGTTCAAGCGCGTTATTCCTTTAAAATCGAAAGTGGCGGTCAATAAAACCCAGCAAGAATATTAGTCTTCAGTAAGCCCCGGTTGCACCATGCAGCCGGGGTTTTATTGTTTTAATTTAATTTACAAGTAATAATATCTGCCAACTTACCTTTACATTAGCAGAATTTTACAATTGTGTGAATAAAAGTACTTGACAAATAAAGCAATTTCTCTTATTTTAAGATAAAAGAGTCCGAAATGCTTTAATAGCGGAATTGAGAATCATGTTACTATCAAAAAGTTGTTTATACGGAGTTCGCGCAGCGATGTATATGGCCACATTGGAACAGTCAGAGTACGTCACCATTCAGCAGATATCCGAAAAACTCAATATCTCATTTCATTTTCTAACGAAAATACTTCAGACCTTAACTGAAAATAACATTATGGTTTCGTATCGCGGCCCCAAAGGCGGAGTTGCTTTAGCCCGGCCGTCTAAGGATATCAAGCTGATAGAAATTGTGGATGCAATAGATGGAACGCATATTTTTTCTGAATGTATTTTTGGATTACCCGGTTGCGGTAATATGACGCCATGCCCGTTACACGGGGAATGGGAGCGGGAAAGGGAGAAGATTCGACGTATGTTTAGCGATACTACATTGGCCATACTCGCCGATAAAATTAACGTGTTTAATTTGCGCATTTCCGATACCGACGGTGCTCCGATTAACCCAAAGTTATTTAAGTCTTTGACGATGACCCATCGTAAAAGGAAATAAAATTTTTTTGAATCTAATTAAGATAAAAGTGTCTTAAATCCTAAATAACTATTAAGGAATATTACATGGAAAGTATCGATAATCTTACGCTTTCAGAGATTGTAATCAAATATCCGTTCTCGGCAAACATATTTGAAAAACACCGATTAGATTTTTGCTGCGGAGGGAAAAAAACATTATCAGCCGCATGCGCGGAAAACGGGATTGATGTTGCGGGAATCTGCGGCGAACTGGCACAAGCAAATAATCAAGCTTCATACCGCTCAGATAAGATCGAATTCAATGATATGAACCTAAGTTTGCTAATCGACTATATCGAAAGCAATCATCACGCGTATGTTCGAAACGCTATACCTGTTATACAAGCTCATCTGCAAAAAGTAGTGAACGCGCACGGAAAAAATCACCCTGAGATGAAAAAAATAAACGAACATTTTGATGATGTGGCCGACGAAATGGCCATGCATATGAAAAAAGAGGAACAAATGCTGTTTCCTTATATTCGCCAAATGGCCGAATCGCATAATAAGCGGCATATTGTTGAACCACCTGCATTTAAAACCGTACGTAATCCGATCAGCGTGATGGAATTTGAGCACGAGCGCGCAGGACAAGCCATGGCGAAAATACGAACCATCAGTCATAACTACGAACCTCCGGCCGATGCGTGCACTACGTTTCGATTATGCCTGACCGAGCTGGATGAATTCGAGCGCGATCTGCACAAACATGTTCATCTTGAAAATAATATTTTGTTTCCAAAAGCTGTCACCATTGAAAATGCATTAATTAAAGTAGTCTAATAACCAAATAATGGAGAAAGAAAATGAAACTTCTAAAAGCATCTCTTATTCTATTTGCCCTTAGCGCCATGTTGTGGGCTTGCGGCGATAGCGGTGAGAAAGTTAAAGCAACGCCAACTAAACCGGCAAAAGCTGCGAATCCGAACGGATTGACCGATTTTGAAATGGAACACGGCATTGGCCCTATTAAGGAAGTGCTTAAACTAAGTGAGACAATTGATGTTGCGCTTGCAAAAAAAGGCGAGAAAACATTTGAATTAAAGTGTTTCCAGTGCCACCGTGTGGATTCGAAATTGGTAGGCCCTCAGCTACATGACGTGACAAAGCGCAGAAAACCGGAGTACATAGTGAACATGATGTTGAATCCTGAGGGCATGATCCAAAAACATCCGGAAGCAAAAAAACTTTTCGCGCAATTTCTGACTCCCATGGCTAATCAGAATCTTACTAAAGACGAGGCCATGTCCATACTGGAATACTTAAGAAAAGAAGCTAAGGAAGTTAAAAAGGGTTCTTAATCAATTTTTGCCGGCGAACTGAAAGTTCGTCAATTTTCACACGTGTAACAACTAACCTAGTGGAGGAAAGAGAATGAAAAAAACAGCCATTGCATGGGCAAGTTTATTTCTGACCTGCGGCATGCTTATGATCGCATGCCAGTCAAAAGACAAACAAAAAACCGATTCGACCGGAATCACGGCCGCTCCCGCCGGCATGTCGGGGATCAAGGATGATGTTTCCCAAAAGACTGTAGTTCAGGTCGCCGTCGGTTCGCAGGATCATACCACTCTAGTAACCGCATTGCAAGCGGCAGGGTTGGTGGACGTATTGGCTAATCCGGGGCCATTCACCGTGTTCGCTCCAACGAATGCCGCCTTTGACAAACTGCCAAAAGGCACGGTGGACGAACTGCTGAAGCCCGAGAAAAAAAGAGATTTGAAAAACATTCTCCAACATCATGTTACTGTCAGCATGTTTAAAACCGAATCATTCAAAGACGGACAGGTTTTAGAAATGGCAGGCGGTTCGAAGATTACTTTATCCGTGAAGGACGGCCAAGTAAAAATTGGCGATGCCGCTATTATTGGAACTGTCCAGGGCTCCAATGGAATTGTTCATGTTATTGACGGGGTTTTATTACCTCCGGCAAAAAAATGACTTTGAGAAATTAGAATGAAGAAGTGGGTCTTTAATTGGAATTACGTTAGTAGATAAATAGATTGCCAGTAACTCATTCACTTAATAAGGAGATTAAGATGTGGAGCAAAATTAAACTCAGTAAGCTGACTTACGTTGCCCTTGCATTGCTAATCGGAGGATTAATGTTCATTGTATGTTCTCCGAAGAAAGATACTATGGGAACGGATGATGCCGCTTCAAAAGTGTTCGTCCCGCCCGGTAGTTATGATGAATTCTACGCCTTTTTGTCCGGCGGATTTAGCGGACAAGTTTCCGTGTACGGACTACCAAGCGGACGACTGTTAAAAGTTATTCCCGTATTCTCAGTTAACCCTGAGAACGGATGGGGCTACACCGAAGAAACAAAACCGATGTTATCCAGCATACACGGATTTATTCCATGGGATGACAGCCATCACCCTGAATTATCCATGACGGAAGGCGTGCCCGACGGCCGCTGGCTGTTCATTAATGCGAATAATACTCCGCGCATTGCCCGCATTAATCTTGGCACTTTCAGAACGGATGAGATTCTTGAAATTCCGAACAGCGGCGGAAGTCACGCTTCGCCGTTCACGACCATTAATACGGAATATGTCGTTTCGGCAACGCGTTTCAGCGTTCCTATCCCGGATAAAGATGTGCCCATTGCAAGCTATAAAGAGAATTTTAGAGGCACGATCACGTTTGTCAAAGTGGATCCCAAAGAAGGCGATATGAATATTGCCTTTCAAATCCTCGTGCCGGGTTATAATTTTGATCTGAGCCATGCAGGCAAAGGCCCCTCCCATGGATGGTTCTTTTTCTCGTGCTACAATACAGAGCAGGCGCACACGCTACTGGAAGTCAATGCAAGCCAGAACGATAAAGATTTTATTATGGCTGTGAATTGGAAAAAAGCAGAGGAATATATTGCTCAGGGTAAATTTAAGGAATGGATAAGCGAATATCAGCGCAACCGATGGGACGAGAAAACTCAGACCACCGTCGTAGAGAAATTAAGCAAAGTTAAAATGCTTGACCCGAAAGAATGCCCCGACATGTTATACCTGATGCCGTGTCCTAAATCTCCGCACGGCGCGGATGTAGATCCTACGGGTGAGTACATTGCAGCCGGCGGAAAGCTGGCCGGCATAGTTCCGGTCTTTTCATTTTCAAAGATGATTAAAGCGATCGAAGATAAGGCGTTTGACGGCGACCGCGAAGGAATACCAGTACTAAAATATGATGCCGTATTAGCCGGTGAAGTTCAGGAGTCCGGACTCGGGCCACTGCATACCGAGTTTGACGATAAAGGATTTGGTTATACTTCACATTTTATTACTTCGGAAGTGGTAAAATGGAAAATCGGTACATGGGAAGTAGTGGATCGTATTCCGACCTATTACTCCATCGGGCATCTAATGATTCCCGGCGGCGATAGCAAGAAACCGTGGGGCAAGTATCTATTGGCGATGAACAAGATCACCAAAGATCGTTACCTGCCTACGGGTCCGGAACTCACGCAATCCGCTCAATTATTTGATATCAGCGGCGAAAAAATGAAAATGCTGTCAGATTTTCCAACGATCGGCGAACCTCATTACGCACAGGGTATTGCAGCGGATCTTGTAAGAAAACGTGAAGTGAAATTCTTTGACATAAATAAAAACGAGCACAAATATGTGACCAAAGGCCCGAGAGAGGCGAAAGTTGTTCGAACAGGTAAAGAGGTTCACGTTTGGATGACTGCATCCCGTTCGCACTTTACGCCGGATAATATCGAAGGATTTAAAGTTGGCGATGTGGTTTATTTCCACGTAACTAACATCGAACAGGATTGGGACGTTCCGCACGGATTTGCTATCAAAGGAACGCAAAATTCCGAATTGCTCATTATGCCGGGTGAAACATGTACGATGAAGTGGGAACCGAAGAAAGCGGGTATTTATCCGTTCTATTGCACAGACTTCTGCTCCGCGCTTCATCAGGAAATGCAGGGCTATGCCCGCGTATCCGACGTGAATTCAAATGTGCCTATTACGTTTAATAAGGACTGATTTTCAGGTGGAACCGAATGAGGGAGACGCAAGTCTCCCTCTTTTTTTAAGTCTTAGGAGTTGAGTATGTCAAAAAATTCGAAAATTATCATTGCCGCAGCGTCGCTGCTCTTGGTTGTCCTGTATTTTTTCCCAATGTGGATTATTGACCTCGATGCGCCGCAATATCCCGAGGGCATTGGATTACACATCTGGATCAACAAAATCAGCGGTCAAAAGCCCAATGATCTTAATACGATCAACGGTCTCAATCATTATATCGGAATGAAAATAATAACGCCGGAGGATATTCCGGAATTAAAACTCATGCCTTATATTGTGGCCTTTCTGATTTTCACGGGATTAATGGTATCACTTGCCGGGAAAAGGTTTTTGCTTAATGTCTGGGTTATTATATTCTTTTTAGTACTGGCTGCAGGGCTCTTTGACTTCTATATGTGGGAATACGACTACGGGCATAACTTGGATCCGCATGCCGCGATCAAAGTTCCAGGCATGACGTATCAGCCTCCGTTGATTGGAACAAAACAGTTATTGAATATGAAGACGACGTCTTTGCCGCATATCGGCGCAATCGTTGCGGGAATTTCGTTCATGTTGGGAGTATTTATCATGACCGTAGAGGCCCGTCATTCCAGAAAAAATAAGGAACCGGAACATGTTGAACAAGAATAGAAACTTATTGGTTTTCGTAATTCTCATTACGTCAATCGTATCATGTCAAAATAACCCGGAAGCGATCGATTACGGTCATGACGATTGCGCGCATTGCCGGATGGTGATCAGCGACAAGAAATTTGGCGCTGAATTGATCACACAAAAAGGAAAAATATTTAAATTTGACTCGATAGAATGTATGGCGTCTTATTACCGTCATACTGAATTTACTGATGTGCAATCTTTGTGGACCATTGATTTTTCAAATCCAGTAATGTGGGTCAAAGCAGAAGGCGCTTATTATTTGCAAAGTAAAAACCTTCCAAGTCCGATGGGTATGTTTCTGTCATCGTTTGCCAACCGCGAGACAGCAGAAGCGATGAGATCACAGATGGAAGGGAATCTACTGGACTGGCAGGAAGTGATGAGTTTGGTCGCGAAGAAATGATTTTACTGAATGGTATTTTATCGTATATTCTCAGTTGTGAATACAGACTGATCCTCGATAATGAAATTAAATGAGCCGGAAATAGAAATTATTGCATGGAAAACAAGCTTGAATATAAAACGCATTCCGATCAACGGGTCAGGCGCCAAATAGGAACATGGCTTTTGGTTGGTTATAGTATGGTGTTCATTATGTTAATTCTTGGCGGCACGACGCGGCTTACGCAGTCCGGTTTATCCATCGTCGAATGGAATGTCATAATGGGTATTGTTCCTCCTTTAAACGACAACGATTGGAACAGCGCATTTGAAAAATACAAACAATTTCCTGAATATAATATTCTGAATAAGACGATGACCGTGGAAGATTTTAAAGGAATTTTCTGGTGGGAGTATATTCATCGGGTATGGGGGCGCTTGATCGGGCTCGTTTTTATTATTCCGTTCACGATTTTTATTTTTCAAAATAAATTAAATGTTCCTTGGATCAGGCGGTTGACCGGTGTTTTCCTGATCGGCGCTTTCCAGGGTTTTGTAGGGTGGTATATGGTAAAAAGCGGATTGATTGATAATCCGCACGTCAGCCATTATCGACTAACTTTACATTTATTTCTCGCATTCTCTATTTGCGGACTTCTTCTATGGTATGCAACAGAATGGTTGACTAAAAACGAGTTTGAAAAAAACATTTTTGTAAATAATTTTTTTGTACGGAAATTTTCGACGGCTGTTGTAATACTCATTCTTCTTCAAACAATGCTGGGCGGTTTGGTTGCGGGACTTAAAGCAGGGTACATGTTCAACACCTATCCGAAAATGGGAGTTGATTGGCTGCCGGAAGCCGCATGGATGATGGAGCCGCTTTGGATTAATTTTCTGGAAAATGGCGTTATGATTCAATTTATCCACAGAACGATGGCTTTAGTCGTATTGGCATCTATTTTTGTGTTTTGGATTAAGACACGGGCACTGGAATTATCGTCACGTTTGAGAATGGATATCCGGCTTTTGGTTATCATGGTGATTGTTCAACTCACGTTAGGCATTGTAACCATTTTATTTTCCGTGCCTGTCTTTTGGGGCGTGGCGCATCAGGCAGGCGCCCTGGTATTATTTAGCATTGCAGTGAGGGTGCGTTTTCAATTAGGACGACAAGATGAATTTGACCCATTAGAAAACAATGAATCAATTTAATATAGAAGATGATAAAATAAGGTTCTCCAGCCTTCTGATTCCTACCTGGTCCCGCCAACACGGCGCATATATTTCGTTGATCACGAGTTGGCTGATCGGCACGTTGTTAAGTGAATCTTTGAGCCGAACTCACGCAGTCGTGATCGTCTTTTTGCTGGCCGGCTTAAACCTCGGAGAATTAGTTCAAGAATATCTGAAAAAAAAGTTTGCCGTAACCATTCGAAAAAAAATGTGGATCGTCTTGTACGGATTCCTCGCTGCGGCATCAGGGTATAATTTATTGAAAGGTGCTGTAACGTTTAGTTTTATTTTTCCGGTTTTGGCGGCGGTTAGCGTAGTGTATATTTATTTGAGCCTGAAAAGAGAACACAAACATGTTCTGTCCGAACTATTGGCCTTTGCTTCGATAGCTATGGCCGGGCTTATTGCATTCAACCCTGATCAAGCACCCGGATTAGAGTTTCTAAAATTATGGGTTTTATTGTTTTGCTATTTCGGCTCGAGCGTTTTTTTGGTTAAGGCACGATTTGACAAAGTATCATTCAAAGAGATACTGTCTTATTTAGTATTTTGCCTACTGCTGACTGTTTTTTTGATTGATATTTCAATTGCCGTGATAAGCGTCTTATTACTTATAATTACAAAATTGTTGGTCGTGGTTTTGGCGATCGATTGGTACAAAAGGTTGCCGATAGCCAAGATTGGATTTATGGAATTCGGGTACTGTTTTGTTTTAGTTACCGTGCTGCTGATAGCGCATTAAATGGGTTGTTGCGGCGGCACGGCTTTAAAATAAGGAAATACATTCATGCATCACAAAGTTATTATTGAACCGTTTAAGATCAAGACGGTTGAGCCTATTTACATGACGACGGAAGAAGAGAGGACAGGGTTCTTACAAAAGGCTCATTATAATCCATTTCTTCTCCATTCCGATCAGGTGTTGATTGATCTGCTGACCGACAGCGGAACTTCTGCGATGAGTTCGCGGCAGTGGTCGGCGATGATGTCAGGCGATGAATCGTATGCCGGCGCCAAAAGTTGGCTGAAATTTGAAAAGGTGGTCAAAGATCTCACCGGATATCCTCATATTTTACCTACGCATCAGGGGCGTGCGGCTGAACGAATTTTATACGGTTACCTGGGCGGAAAGGGCAAAGTGTTTTTCAGTAATACTCATTTCGATACCACGCGCGCAAATATTGAATTCAGCGGCGCGACGGCGATTGACTGTCCGGTTGAAGAAGCGCTTAACCCTTCATTGGATTATCCGTTCAAGGGTAATTTGGATGTTGTTAAATTGGAAGCATTGATCAAACAGAACGGTACAAAGAATGTAGCCGCTGTTATTCTCACCGTTACGAATAATTCCGGTGGCGGACAGCCGGTCAGTATGGAAAACGCAAAAGCGATCAGTAAGATTTGCAAAAAACATGGAGTGCTTTTTATCATCGACGCCTGTCGTGTGGCTGAAAACGCCTATTTCATTCGGCATCGTGAAAAAGCATATGAGAATAAATCTTACCGGGAAATAGCGCAGGAAATGTTTTCTCTCGCCGACGGATGCGTAATGAGCGCAAAAAAAGACGGTCTCGTTAATATCGGCGGTTTCTTGGCTCTGCGGGATAATGAAATTTCCGATGCTTGTACTAATTTGTTGATCATTACCGAAGGGTTTACAACCTACGGGGGCCTCGCAGGGCGGGACATGGAAGCTATTGCGGTCGGGTTAGAAGAAGTATTCGAAGAAGATTATTTGAAATATCGCATCCGCAGTACTCAATACTTAGGTGAAAAGATAAGTAAGATGGGCATTCCGATCATGTTGCCCGTTGGAGGGCATGCAGTGTACGTAGATTCTAAGGCATTGTATCCGCACATTCCGGTGGATCAGTATCCCGGGCAGGCTCTTGTGTGCGAACTCTATCTTAAAGGTGGTATTCGCTGCGTTGAAATCGGATCGGTCATGTTCGGTAAATACGATGATAACGGAAAATTAGTCCCCGCATCGATGGAACTCGTGCGCCTCGCCATTCCGCGGCGAGTCTATACGCAGAGCCATGTTGATTATGTTGTGGAAGTGTTTCAGGAGATCATCGACACGAAAAAATCTGTACGCGGCATTCGAATCACACATGAACCGAAATTTCTGCGCCATTTTACCGCTCATTTTGAGAGAATGCAATGAAAAATTGTTCTACATTCTTAACCTTTTTTCTGTTCATTTGTGCTCTAGGATCGAAAGTTCACACCAAAGATCTGATTGTCAAGCCTGACGGTGATATTCGTTCGATTAAGCAGGCATTGATATTATCGCAAAATGGAGACAGGATTATTGTTCATGCGGGACGTTACGCTGAGGGAACTATTACAGTGGACAAATCCGTTACTATCCTGGGTATAGGAAAACCTGTTATTGACGGAGAAGGTAAAGGCGAAATATTTACGATTACAGCGCATGGCGTCATTATCGAAGGGTTGATAATCCAAAACGCAGGGATTAGTTATGTGCAGGAAAATGCAGGTATACGATTGAAAGACGTTCAACGCTGTATTATTCGAAATAATGAGCTCAAGATGAACTTCTTTGCAATTTATCTTGCTAAATCGTCGGATTGCTTGATTGAGAATAATCATATCCGGTCTGCGGGTACGACGGAATCATCTTCCGGCAACGGCATTCATTTATGGTCATGCAGGAAAATCACAATTAAAAACAATACGATCACCGGCCATCGGGACGGAATCTATTTTGAATTTGTCAAAGAAGGCAGAATCATTGGAAATGTCAGCGAGCAAAACCTCCGTTACGGCCTGCATTTCATGTTCTCAGACAGTTGTATGTATACTAAAAACACTTTTCGTGATAATAGCGCCGGTGTGGCCGTGATGTATACTAAGAGCGTGACCATGGTAGAGAATACGTTTGAGTACAACTGGGGTCCGTCTTCTTATGGTATCTTATTAAAAGATATTTCCGACAGCGATATTGAAAAAAATTTGTTTATTGGAAACAGTACCGGATTGTATATTGAAGGTTCGATTCGACTGAATATCCGAAAAAATGATTTTATTCGAAACGGGTGGGCAGTTAAATTGATGGCCAATTCGTATGGGAATCTTTTTTCAGAGAATAATTTTATCGGTAATTCATTTGACGTCGCGACAAACAGCCGGAGCAATTTCAGCACCTTTGAGGGTAATTACTGGAGCGCGTATTCCGGGTATGATCTGGACCGTAACGGAGTTGGGGATATTCCGTTTCGACCGGTTTCGCTGTTTTCTTTCATTACTCAGCAGCAACCGGCATCGCTAATCCTCCTCCGGAGTTTTTTTGTGTCTATTCTGGATGTGGCGGAAAAAATGATCCCTGTTTTAACGCCGGAAACTTTGATGGATACAAAACCAATGATGCGGAGGATATTGTGATAAGAATCGTTGGTTTAGAAAAGAGCTTTAAGAAATTGGAAGTCCTCAAGGGCGTACATTTCGAAATACGTCCCGGCACGGTCACTGCGATCATCGGCCCTAATGGTTCTGGGAAATCAACGATTATCAAAACGATCCTTGGATTAGTCAAGCCGGACAAAGGTGAACTATTCGTGAAAGAAGAAAAATTGAATGGCGGTTCGTCTTACAAAAAAAATATTGGGTACATGCCTCAATCGGCGAGGTTTCCCGAGAATTTGAAATTAGACGAACTGATCGGTATGATAAAAGATTTGCGCCATAATCCGGCAGATTGTGACGAGGAACTGTTTACCCTTTTCGAACTTGAAAAAGAATATCAAAAGCCTGTTAGAACATTGTCCGGGGGCACGAGGCAGAAAGTGAATGCTTACATCGCATTCATGTTTAATCCGGACATTCTTATCCTGGATGAACCTACCGCGGGTCTGGATCCCATCTCAAGTAGTTTTTTGAAGGATAAGATAATGAAAGAGAAGGAAAACGGTAAAACAATCATTCTGACTTCGCATATTATGAGTGAGTTGGAGGAGCTTTCAGAAAAAATCGTATTTCTTCTTGATGGAAAGATCTGTTTTGAGGGCAGCGCAGAGGAACTCCGGATAAATACGGGTGAAGATAAATTGGAAAGATCGATCGCACAAATCATGAAAGGGCACGTATCGTGGACGGTACCGCAAAAATATTAAAATTTGAACTGCAGGATGTCCTGCGAAGCAAATGGATGATATTATATGCCGTATTTTTTTTACTACTGACAGAAGGTCTGTTCCGGTTCGGTGGTACACAGGCTAAAGTGATTCTGAGCCTGATGAATATCGTGCTGATCATTATCCCGTTGGTTAGTATTGTTTTCGGAACGATGTACCTGTACCATTCCAGAGAATTTATAGAGCTTTTGCTCTCGCAGCCGATTGAGCGGGGTAAAATATTTTGGGGCGTATACAGCGGGTTAGCCATTCCGTTGTCGGCCGGATTCGCTCTTGGAGTAATTATTCCAAGCTTGATGTATGGCATTCATACATCGCAGGAAGCTGGGATGATGGGAATGCTGATATTGTCTGGAGTTTTTCTTACTTTTATATTTGTCGCATTATCTTTTTCCATTTCCATTCGTTACGAGGACCGCTTAAAAGGATTGGGACTTTCCATTCTGCTGTGGTTCTTTTTTGCAATAATGTACGACGGGATCGTTTTGATTCTGATCTATACCTTCGGTGATTACCCGTTAGAAAAAGCAATGATCGGCGTCAGTCTTCTGAATCCGATTGACATCGCAAGAACATTGATGTTGTTACAGTTTGATATTTCTGCTTTAATGGGATATACGGGCGCGGTCTTTCACAAATTTTTTGCAGGGTGGACCGGCATGATCATCTCGGTATCTTTTTTAATGATGTGGATTGGCATCCCGCTTTTTTCGGGGCAGCGGATATTTAATAGAAAAGATTTTTAATCTGTGAAAACATCATCTTTATATTCTTGCGTTTCATGGCTGCTGCTGGCAGTGATGATTTGGGAATTCGTTCCTTCTTCAGCGTTTCAAGAGGATGAGTTATGCCGAAGGCATGTGAACTGCAGTTGTAAGGCCTTAGAATGTACCTGTAAGGATGAAGAGATACATCGGTATGACATCGATCAATGCGTGTTAAGTTCTGATGATTGCGTACCTAATGAAAAGAATCAGCCGATAGTCCTTCGATTTGAAGGCCTCGTAAGCGTGTTTCGTTATTTGTTTTCAATAAAGGTAACTCCTCTGTTATATCAACAGACTGCAACTAAAACCGATTCACCCTATGTTTTTGAGATTTTCCACCCGCCGAATGTCTGACCATTTCCTCGTTTATACCTAAAAATCAAACAAAAATTACATCTCACCGCTCAAGGTGGGGATATGCCTCCCCAATAAGAGCGGTGCGCTTAATACATTCAAAGACAGGAGTTTTCCATGTTTACGAAGTTCGGATTACCGTTCTTTTTTGTTTCCATTTTGGTTTGTCTCATGTTCTTAACCGGTTGTTCTGATGATAAACAAGCCACTAAATTGCAATTGCTTAAAATTGCGGATGTGACCGTTGATTCTGCAGAAACGATCGTCAGCTTGTATGCCGAAGATTCGCTTCAGGTTGGCTACAACAGAGTCTACTTCAGCATGAAGACCACTGATGATGGGCACGAAGTTGATGATGCCCATATTATGCTTCTGCCGATGATGGATATGACGGACATGGGCATGATGCACTCAAGTCCTTATGAAATGCCATCGGAGGAACTCATAGACGGATATTTCCAGGGTGCCTTGGTATTTACCATGCCGAGCTACGATGAGGGTCATTGGACATTGACGGTCACCTTTCACAATTATCATAATAACAAAGAGGGTTCCGCAGTGTTTGATCTCATGATAAAGAACTCTACTGATGTAAAGGCTTTGACCGTAGGCGCTGATAAGTATATAGTGACACTCATTGACATGAAAGAACCACAGGTTGGTTTAAACGACTTTGAAATAGGTCTCTATAAAAAACAAACAATGATGAGTTTTCCTCCTGTCACAAGTGCGTCGGTTAGCATTGAGCCCACCATGCCGTCGATGGGCCATGGTTCTTCAAACAATGTAAATCCGGTACATACGGTTATGGGAAGATACCTTGGCAAAGTTAATTTCACAATGACCGGAGATTGGCAGGTGGATGTAAATGCTGCTATTAACGATACGACCATGCTTTCTACACATTATGGCCTTACGGTTGAATAGAAACGGGGGGCGGATACACCGCCCCTTTTTTCTAATTATAGGAATTACTTTATGAGAAAGTTAACAATTACATTTATCATCGTGTTCATTCTTCCAATTTCAATCCAGGCTCAAATTCAAAGTGTAGAATGTCGCGGTGTAGTAACGGATGCGGTAACAAACGAGCCGATTTCATATGCACATGTTAGTATTTTAAATACAAAACGAGGATGCACCTGCGATAAAGACGGGCGTTTTACTTTATCGCTGCCGCAAGGCGAGCATGAAATTCGTTTCTCTGCCATGGGCTATCAGGAAAAGCGTATGTTGATTCGATCGCAGGAAATACAAGCGAGCGAAATAGAGGTATCACTTTTCACACGGACCATTGTGCTGACGGAGGAGGTAGTCATCGCGAATCGGGGGCCGGTAAGGGATCTTCGATCTCTTTATGATCAGAATATGAATACGATCGACGACTTGAGCAATAAAATAGACGGAGTAGCGCTTATCCAGCGGGCCAATTTTACGTCGGAGCCTTCTATCCGCGGTATGAGTTCCGGCCAGGTAGCTGCGGTCGTTGACGGCATGAAAATATTCAGCGCCTGCGTCGATCATATGGATCCGGTATCAGCTTATGTGGAAGTTGAAAATTTGAAAAAACTAGAAATTAGCAAAGGTGCATTTGATCTTCGTTTTTCACAAAACATAGGCGGGACGATTAATATGATCACAGAAAAACCTGATTTTGACAAAAATTTATTTACTGAAAACGAGGTTGGGTATGAATCGGTATCACGCTTGAAACGCGTCAGGTCGGTGGTTAACGTAAGCCGTGATGATATCGCTATGCGTGCAACCTTCTCATACAAACGCGCCGGTGATTATTATGCCGGTCGAAACAATCGTGTCTCTCGTTCAGGCTTTGAAAAAAATAATTACAAACTCGATTTTTCAAAGAAAATCGAAGCCGAGCACCAGCTGGATATATCGTTTATAGGTGACAATGCGTGGGATATTGGTTATCCGTCCATGCTTATGGATACGCGTAAAACGAAGTCGCAGATCTACAGTATCGAACACCGGTGGGAACGGACTTCTTCACGCATTCGGCTTATCGAAAGCAAGATATACGCTAATCATATCGAACACTGGATGGATGATTATGATCGCGATGTAATATCGCGAAGTGTTATGAAAGATATGTACATGCCGATGTTTGGGCAAACTACTACCGTGGGCGTTACGGAACAGGCTTTGATAGTCGACAAAAAACAGACGTTAAGAATTATTGGCGAATACTACTACCTCGACGCATTTGCCGATATGGCCATGGAAAGTATCACTAAAAATGTTTCGCCTATGTACCTGGTAAATCTCGGAAGCGTCGGCGTTAATAATATTTCACTTGCAGTCAATTACGATAGAGCAGTAAGCACGCGATTTTACTGGAAACTGAATGCACGGTCCGATTATTCAAATAGAAATGTCCATAACAAAACGGGAAGGCGATTACTTGAAGGAACCATTGACACGCCATTGCATCAAACTTATTTTACCGCTGCTATTAGTTCCGTTATGGAATATCATTTCAGTCCGGCTTATACTATGTCCATCGCATTAGCGCAAAGTGAACGTATGCCGACGCATCTCGAGAATTACGGCTTTTATCTTTATAATATTCAGGATGGTTATTTTTATATGGGAAACCCGAATTTGAAACCGGAACAAAGCCGACAAATTGAATGGCGTTTGAATTCACAACATACAGCCAGCCAGTATCAATTAAGCGTATTTTATAATACCACAAGCAATTATGTGATTGGCGTGCTGACAGACAGTGAATTTAAAACTTACATAAACACGGACAGAGCAAGGATAGCCGGTGCTGAATGCAGCGGAACATTAAACCTGTCCGCCAGATGGAGCATCGCAGCGTCGGCGAGTTATTTGTATGGTGAAAATGACGAACTAAATGAACCGCTACCCCTCATAGCTCCGCTTCAGGGATCGGCCGCCATAGTTTATCAGAAAGAAAAAATATGGCTCGGTTTAGATGCCCGTTTGGCTGCCGCGCAGAAACGCATTGCCAGCAAAACCACTCTTGAAGACAAAACAAATGGTTTTGCGGTACTGAATATTCGTGGTTCAGTAAAATGGAATTCCCATTTTGAATGGAAATTTGGAGTTGAGAATATTTTTGATAAATTATATCACGAACATTTGAGTGTCAATAATCTTCCGGGGCGCGGTAGAAATATTTATGCCGGAATTATAGTTACGTATTAACGTATCCTTTCCACAATTCTAATCTGATCGGAACGATTATTTTGCTTATACTTTATTTTATATCCGTTACTATTCATATTCTCTTTGCTGCCATTTGGTTCGGAGGATCCGTTCTGGTTATTTTGCTATATCAGCATGAGAGTAAGTCGATAAATTATTTTAGAAGCGATTCGTCTAACAACTATTCGATGATTCAAGCGTTTCGTAAGTTAAGCTGGGTTTGTTTTTTTCTTCTATTTGTTACAGGCTTATACAATCTCTTTGTTCGCGGGTACAGCTGGTATGATCTTTTCAGCTCGGAATTCTGGGTTGGATATTTTGGAGAAACTCTGTTAGTAAAATTAGTGCTCTTTGCCTGGGTTCTCACCAGCGCTATTGTAAACGACTACTTATTAAGGAATCTGATTGCCGGTAAACTGTATATCAAAACTGAAGAAACGATTCGATTATTCCAGAGATCATTGTTTCTGCTTAGAGCTAACCTGGTATTGGGGTTTTGTATATTAATCTGCGCAGTCATGTTGGTTCGCGGACGACCGTGGTAAATTGTATTGGTTAAAGTAAGGAAGGATTATTTTGTAATATGCCGCCACTTACACGTTATTGGATTAAAGCAGGCTTCGTAAATTTTTCAGCCGCATTATTATTGGCCGTTTTAATTCAGCTGTCATCAGTCATTATATTGCCGGAGTTTATTTTCGCGATGAATCCGGTATACTTTCATTTGTTTCTTGTGGGTTGGATCACACAGATCATCATGGGCGTTTCATTTTGGATGTTTCCGCCGGTAAATAAGGATCATCCTCGAGGCCTTGAAATTCTCGGGTGGATTTCATTTGTCTGCATTAATGTCGGATTAATTTGCCGAGTGGTAGGTGAGCCCCTGGTCTTTTTAGATCCCGTAAGTGAGTGGCGATGGATCCTTATTGCTTCGGCTATATTGCAGTGGATCGGCGGCATGTTATACGTTATTCATATTTGGCAGCGTGTAAAAGGAAAACAAATTCCAGCGACAAACGTCATTCGTGTTTTATAAGGTTGTAAGTTATGCCGACTCTTAGCGTGTGGTTGATACAATGTTCACTGGCTTATTTGGGACTTGGGTTTACGATTGGAGCTTTGATATTATTCAACAAAGCCATACATGTAATTCCCTTTGTGTGGAGCCTGTTACAGATGCATATCGAGTTTTTGTTGCTTGGCTTTATTCTGCAGTTGACGATGGGTGTCGCGTTTTGGATATTTCCAAGGCTTCAGACCACGTCAGATCGGGGAGACGTAAGAAAGGCTGCTATGGCCTTTGTTTTTCTCAATGCAGGTATATGGATATGCTCTATCGCTCCGTTTATTTCCATTTCCTACATTCTATTGATTGGCCGCGTTTGTCAGACAGCAGCTGTGATACTTTTTATCCTCAATCTCTGGCCGCGCGTCTATGCATTTGGTAAGTATTAGAAAGTCTCAACAATGGTAGTCTCAATCTTTTGAAACCGATACGCCGCTCTTAAGAATATTCTCAATCCCGTCTTTCACATTATATACTTTTGTGAATCCGAGATTGGTCATTATCGACGAGGCTTTGGAACTTCGATTTCCGGATCGGCAGTAGATATAATATGTTTTCTCCTTGTCCAGCCCTCTTATCTTATCTTCAAAATCGGCCTGCATGATGTCGATCGAGACCGATTGAGCCACATGGCCGCTTTTGTATTCGCCGGGTGTCCGGACATCCAAAACAATTCCTGAATCTTTCTGAAGCATCTCTGCAAATTCCACGGCATTGATGGATTTGTATCCTGCTGGTTGCTGGGCGCAGCTGACGGCGGCAAAAATCAAAAAACCAATGCATATCGCCAAAACGTTCTTGTAATAGCGATATACGCCTTGTATGAAATAATGTATTAATGTTACCAACGAAGAATTCCTCCGGATAAATTGACAACATTAAATCCCTGTGCTTGTAGAAATTTGCAGGCGCTCATACTTCTGTTGCCGCTACGGCAGTAAACCACAATTTCTTTTGTACGATGCTTTTCAAGTTCGGCCACTCTGCGTTGGAGTTCGCCCAACGGTATTAACGTAGAACCAGGAATATTCTGTGATTTGTGTTCAAACACCTCCCGAACGTCGAGCAAAACGGGTTTTTCATTCTTAATGCGTAAACGCAATTGGTCGGCATCCACTTGCGGGATAGTTTGCGAACTGAATAGTCCAAAAAGACTCATAACAAAGAATTCCTTTCTAATTAGCTATTTTTGTAGAAACGTGACGCTCCAGATTCCGCGCAGATCTTCCATAGAGTGGCCAACTGCATTATCGTTGGGATATAGTTTCTTAATTATATCATAATCGGCCGATGTAATGTCCGTTCCAATGTCGCCGTGGCAATTTAAACATAGCGGAGTCGTAATTTGAATCGGCATATAAAAGACAACGTCGCCATTAGCCTTACGGCGCACGGCCGGTTTGAGATGCTTTTCGGCGGTTTTTAGTTCGGCATACTCTTTCAGAACTATTTCCTCATCGTTGTCGGCTTTGTTATCCACGTTTCTGGTCCAAATGGTAGCCCGTTTTATTCGCACATTATATTTGTCTGAGAGCGAATCGACCAGCGGATAGGCGTGGAGATTGCAATAAGTGACAGCTTCAGAAACGCCGCCGCGCGCTAAGGCCTGCGACAGTTGCCCCGATAAAACCTCAAAAGTAGTCTTTACGATCTTTTTTCCATTTTCAGTATATTGCCGGGATTCTGTTTCCGTCAAAGGTTTTTTATTGTTTTGAGTGGTACATCCGTTAAGTACCAGCATTGCGGCAATGGAATAAAAAACCAAATGTCTCATGATATTAACTTGATTACAGATTAAATTATAAAAACCGAAAAATAAATGTTTTACATCTATGATATCTATTTAATGATAGTAACAAATCTTATGTCCAAATGCCATAGACTTACTATGGTAAATCAGAGACGGCTTTTTTTCTTTTAAAAACGAGCTTATTCAAAATATCTTCCATCAGACACCATTTGGTGAACGAGGATTGAAGAAGATTGAGGCCCACAAACGCTGTAAACCAGTACCATTGGGCATTTACATAATACCCCAAAACCAAGCTCAGTAAAATAAATGTTCCGGCTATTGCGCGGATGGTTCTCTCTAACATAAAGCGTCCTTTCATAGTCTTTAGTTTTAATGTTTAATCAGTTTTATACTGCGTTCTCCACGGCCAATTGAAAAGCGCGGATTGGATTGAGTAACTTATTTTCCTTTGAATAATTCTCAATAGCAGACAATAGTTCTTGTGCCTTATCCGCAGCCACAAATGCAAATATCAGGTGAGAATAGATGGTAAGATGGCGATGCACAAACCAATCATCCTGTTCGTGCTGTTCCTGATGTAGCTTGAATCCTTGAATTGGTGCCTCACTATAAACCGGCACCTTGTGAGTAATAAATAGTTTCCGTAAATGGTCTGCGTATTCTTCAATACTCATGACAACAATTAGTTTCATAAGTCACCTTTATTAAAAAAATTAATGATTAGTTAATTCCGTTTTAACGGCCTTGCCGTTACCCTTGTTATTATCTTGCTGTAGTTCTTCTGGTGATGCAGAAGTAAGTTCGTATTTTTTACGTTCCGTCATGTAATAGATCAAAGGAACAATGACCAGTGTCAACGCGGTTGAAGCAATGGACCCTCCAACCAAAGAGATAGCCAGCCCCTGAAAGATCGGATCGAATAAGATGACAAAAGCGCCAATAACCACTGCGCCTGAAGTTAATAGAATCGGCGTTGTACGCACTGCCCCGGATTCAATGATCGCGTGTTTCAGCGGAATACCTTCGGCCAGGCGAATGTCTATAAAATCGATAAGTAAAACCGAATTACGAACCATGATTCCGGCTAGTGCGATCATACCGATCATAGACGTAGCTGTGAAAAACGCGCCAAAGATCCAATGACCGATCAAAATCCCGATCAATGACAGCGGAATCGCAACCATCATGACCAGCGGAACTTTAAATGACTGAAACCAACCGATGATCAGCAGATAAATGATAGCCAAAACGACGGCGAAGGCCGCTCCAAGATCTCTGAACACTTCGAAAGTTATGTGCCACTCTCCATCCCACTTCATGGAGATGCGCTCCACCATAAAAGGCTGTTTGGTAAATAGTTGGTCTATCGCATAGCCTTCAGGCAGTTTTAAATTTGCAATACGTTTTTCCATATCCATAATTGCATAAACCGGGCTTTCCAATTTACCCGCAACATCGGCTGTTACGTAAACCACGCGCTGCTGATTTTTTCTGTAAATGGTCTTGTCCTGAAGTTTCTGCGTAACGGTTACGAGTTCTGAAATGGGAACCATCGCGCCGCTCATGGAACGGATCTGAATGTCTTTCAAGTTACGTACACTTGAACGCTCCTTCTCTGCCAGTTTTAATTGAATAGCAACCGGTTCATGCTCCTTCGGTTTATAAAGCGTTGCTGCGTTCATTCCGTTCAAGCCGATGCCGAGCGCTTGAACTATTTGCTGCGAATTGACGCCGGAGAGCATGGCTTTTTCTTTGTTGATCTCGAATTTGTATTCAGTCTGATCGTCTTCTACGAACCAGTCGACGTCGACTACGCTTTCTGTGGCCTCAAAGATCGAACGAATCTGTTTTGCAATATCAATCTGCCGTTGATAATCCGGGCCGTATATTTCTGCAACCATGGTTGAAAGGACGGGCGGGCCGGGAG